>DATBZR010000116.1:0-6732 GCA_036513095.1 Candidatus Dormiibacterota bacterium
CAGGCCGCAACGACGAAGTCGATGCGCTCCGCATCTTCGGTCTGAGCCTCGCTGATCTGTACCCGAAGTCAAAGACAGGTGTCGCATGACGACCCGCGAAGCCATGACCTACCTCGGGATCAGCTCATCGAACTTCAGCCGCTGGCAATCCACCTACGGCATCCCACACGTGACTGTGGACGGTCGTCGTCACTTCAAGCCTGAGGACCTGGACCGGGCGCGAAAGCAGCGCGATGACAACCTGCGCCGATGGTGCAGTGCAAGGGTCCAGGTAGTCCTGCGCATGAGCAGCTTCAGATGTATCCAGGAATCTCAACTAGCCGCTTGGTTGCTAGAGACTATCGGCGGCGTTCGGATCGGCGCGCCGATCCGAGGGAGCGTTGGTCCGCACATGACCCCATGCGTGAGTTTTTAGGCCTAGAAAAGGTCGCGGCGGCTTTCGAAGCTTGGCTTGCTAAGGGCGAACCGGTATCAGATGCAATGCGGATAGAGCTCTGGCAGGTGTGGTTGACGGCCTATCTGTTTGCTTGGGTCGAAATGGCCGAAGGCTATGACGGCGCTATGGTCGCGCTCGCGAGCACACGGCTCCCTCTTCGGACGCTAATAGACCGAGCCTGAGACGAGGCGCAGCCTCGTTTCGTAGCGTGCGAGTCGCATCTCGGCCCGAAGGCGGTCTTCGTTCCTTTGCGAACCATTGACGCGCCTGCCGCTCGCTGACGGTAGCCACCACTCTCCCCAGTACTCGGTCTCTTGGCTCACGGCAGCACGTCCCAGCGTAGATTCGTTATAAGCAGGCGTTGGCGAGGAGTCTGCTGTCCCCGATCCGAGGTGGGTGCGGCGCGGGCTCCTGGGTTCGCCGGGGCTCAGCCGCCCTCTGCGAGATTGTCGGACAGGTCCCGGATGTGCTTCCCTACGGGGGCTGCGCCTGTAGCTCACCGGATAGAGCGTTCGGCTCCGGACCGAAAGGCAGCAGGTTCAATTCCTGCCAGGCGCACCATCCCGCCACTTGCCTGCGGACGTCTTGCTGAAACGAGGATGAATCCGGCGGGCCGCATGCTTAACTTCGCTCCTCAAATGGGCGCGTGGATGGCGGTGGACGACCGGCGAAGAACCTTCGTCGCAATAGCGGCGGCAGTCGCGCTCACCTCCGTGGCCTACGCGTTGAACATTCGTCTCGCGCCCTTCGGGCAGCATGCCGTGACTGCGATGGACGACATCGGGGAGGCGGTGGCGGCAGCGCTCGCCTCAGCCGCGTGCGTCTGGGCCGCCCGCCGGGCTCGCGGAAGGGACAGGCTCGGCTGGGCTCTGATGGGCACCTCGGCCGCCCTCTGGGCGGCAGGTGAGGTTGTCTGGTCGATCTACGAAGTCGGGATGGGGGTGCCGGTGCCGTACCCGTCGCTCGCGGACGCCGGATTCCTGTCGGCGGTGCCGTTTGCGATCGCCGGCATTCGCGCCTTCTGGGGCGACGCGCGAGGTACGTCTGCTCGCTGGCGCGTGTGGTTCGACGGCCTCATCGTGTCCATCGCCCTGACTTCGACCGCATGGGGCTTCGGGCTGCGGGCGGTCTGGTTCTCCAGCTCGACTACCAAGTTGCTCGATCTTGCATACCCGGTCGGGGACATTCTCATCGGGACCGTCCTCATCCTCGCCATCCGGCGTGCATCGCACCAGCAGAAGGGCAGGATGGCGTTGCTGCTCGCCGGTATTGCTTGCTACTCCATCGCCGACAGCGCGTTCTCATATCTCACGGCCCAGGGCGCGTTCGGGTCAGTGGGCAGCGTGCTCGACACCGGTTGGTTCGCCGGGTTCCTGTTGATCGCGCTTGCGGCCATCTATCCAGACGCTCCTCCGAAGACGGCGGCCGGGATGGCGCCACTCGACCTGTGGCAGCTCGCGCTGCCCTGGATGACCTTGCTCCTGGCGGCCGCGGGCGACCTGTACTCGGCCCTGACCGGACACGAGAACGAATTCCAGACTGCCTTGACCGGAATCCTCGCCGTGCTCCTGACGGTCAACATGATCCTCGAGCGAAAGGAATTCCTCGAAATGCTCACTGACATCGAGACGACCCGCACCACGCTAAACCGCGAGTTCAAGACGGCATTGGTCGGGATCAGGCAAATGAGCGACCAGGTAAAAGAGGCAGACCGTGCATACGACGAAGACGTGCGCGTGCTCGCCGCCGACATCCGCGGCCAGGCCGATCGGCTCGATCACATGCTCGAGAGGATGCTGTAGGCGGACGGCGAAGACAGAGCCAGGGTCGAGCTGGCTAGCTCGGCACCTTCCTGATCGCGTCGCCCGGACGTACGACGCCGGGGATCACCACCTTGCAGTTCGCTCCTCTCAGCCGCAGCTCGCGCCCGACCGGAGAGTTCACAAACCTCAGCGCATCGTTTCCGAAACGCGCTGAGAACTTCGCGCATCCCGTGTGCGGCGTTTCGCTGAGCTCGATCACCGCCGAGCCGATCTGAATCCGGCTACCGGGCGGCAGGTTGGCGAGACTGAGATCGAGGTCCACGTAGAACTGGTCGCCGGCCAGGGCCCATCGTTCGCGCTCGCCCGCGATGGCGGCCGCCGCCCGTGCATTCATCAGTGTCAGCTGCGACTCGGGGTTGGGACCCCCGTCCGGCGTCCGGCTGCTGCCACGTACGCGCCACGTGTCGCCCACGAGACCCTCGTGGAGGTCGAGCGCCGCTTCGGTCAGAACCTCGCGCTCGTCCTCCGCGGGTCGCCGGGCGATCAGCTCGACCGTGCCGCGGTCGGCCGGCGCCTCACGGATGTGATCCAGGCGTTCCTCGAGTCGGGTCAGCTCGTCGGTCTGGCGCATAGCGATATTTTGCCTATCCCGGCCCCTGTCATGCGGAATCTCGATCACGACCCGGTGATCGCCTCGTTCCACTCGCGGATCCGATAGCTGCGCACCACGCCGTGCAGCACGAACGGGTCTCCCTTGATGAACTGTTCGGCGGCCTCGAGCGAGGTGAAGATGCCCATCGCGCCAGAGAGGTCCGAGAAGGTGCCGATCATCAGCAGCTCGCCCCGGTCGCGAAACTCCTGCCAGCGCGCCTTGTGCGCCGGGAAATGGACCGGCGCCAACGCACGCACCTCATCTCCAGACTCATAGGTGACGACGTATTTCACCGGCCAATTGTGGCGAATGCCGGGTTCGCGCGCCTTTCGAGCTAGGCGGGTTTCTCGCCCAGGTAGAGGGTCTGCTTGCCCATCAGCCACCACAGCGGTGGAAATGAAAGGTAGGCCCGCACCAGCAGCGGATGCTGGGGCAGGCGGCTCTTGGTCGTATACGGCATGAACCGCGTGATCACCTGCTTGGTGTGAAAGCCTGCCATCGTCGCCGCCTCCGCCAGGCTCTTCTCGGTGAGCGCGGTCTGGTGGTCGATGAAATCCCAGTAGGAACCGCCGATGAGCCTGATGTTCGGTTGCAGAATCAGGACACGGCCGCCCGGCTTAAGCAATGCAAACGTCACGCGCAGCTGCTGGAGCACCGCCTCCGTGGACGGGAGGTGCTCGAGGTAGTTGCTGAAGAACGCGAGGTCGAAGTGATCGTTAGGCATGACATCGGCCAGTTCCAGTCCGTTGGCGCGAACGAAGTGGACGTCGTCGGGCAGGGTGTCTTTCATGTCGCGGATGTCCGTCGCCCAGCGATCGGCGGCCTTCACGTTGCGGATGAAGTAGCCGAGGTCGCACGCGATGTCGACCACCCGGGCGCTCGGCACGATGAAGCGCTGCAGGTAACGGCCAAGCTCACGCCAGATGGCCTCCTTGGCCGCCTGGTCGGTCTTGTCGAACCGCTGCTCGTAGACCTCTTTGAGCACGATCGGCGGCAGCGGGCCGGCGGCGGCATGGGCCGGCGTAGGCTCGTCGTCCAGGCGCTTGATCGTGCTGCTCACGTGAACGTCAACGATACCCGCGGTTCACGGGTCGCTGCGATAGACCACGTTGTCCCCAAACCTCGCAAAGCCGAGCCGCTCGTAAACTCGCGCCGCCTCTTCGTTGGCAGCATCGAGGAACGCGAAGTCGCCGCTGGAGGCGAAATGGCGCGCCACCAGCTCGGAGGTCACGGTCGCGGCGATTCCGCGCCGTCTCTTGTCAACTCGCGTGACGACACCGACGATCTCGACCGCTCCTCTCAAAGCGTGCGAAACCCCCGTGCCGGACGCTACGCCATCGAGCCACGCGAGCAGGTAGACGCTGGTCGTCGAGGCGAGATCCCTTCTCAGCGCCTCCACAGCCGGAACCGCTCGCGGATTTTCCCCGCCGTCCGTCCAGCGGAGCGTTTGAAAAGCCTGCAGGTCGGCCGTTTCAGATGCCGTCGTCAGGCGTCGCAAGATCACGCCAGGCGCCGACGCTGGCTTGAACCCGTCAGGCCGGCAGGCCATGAGCGGGTTGCGCTCGGCGAACGTCAACCCCGCCGCTTCGAGCCAGCCCGCGACCTGGGGATAGAGCGCCTCGTTGTACTCGATCTCGAGCTCGGCTTTTCGCTGCTTGAAGATGGACCGCAGTCCCGTCACGGCCCTGGCGACCTCGCGCTCGTCGACGGTTCCCTCGACGATCGTCACCCATGCGCCAGGCTGGTTCGAGGCGGGAACCAGGGCTCGGAACGGACCGAAGGAGAGCAGGTCGGTGCCGGCCGGGTGCCGCTCGAGGGCAGCCAGCTGCCAGGCCTGAAAACGCTTCGAATCCTCGTTCAATGAAGCAGCCTCAACGCTCGGCAAGTTTGCGGCGTTTCGCTGTCCGCCGTAGGCTGGGAACCCGGTGAGCAACAACGCGTTTGCAATCGAGCTCTTCAGTGGCCTGCCGTCGCGCTACGACGCGCTGGCCGAGGTACTGTCCTTCGGACAGAACGCCAGGTGGCGACATCAGCTGGTGAGTCACCTGTCGGTCCATCATCCGCGCTCGATCCTCGATGTCGCGACTGGGACGGCCGGCGTGGCGATCTCGCTGGCGGCTGCAACGGATGCGCGTATCACTGGCGTGGACATCAGCGACGCCATGCTGCAGCGGGGCCGCCGGCGTGTCGAGAGGTCGGGCCTCGAGGGTCGCATCAAGCTCGAGCACGCTCGCGCCGAAGCGCTCCCATTTCCACCGGAGTCGTTCGACGCGGTCAGCTTCACCTACCTCATGCGCTACGTCGCGGATCCCGCGGCGACCCTGGCCGAGCTTGCCCGCGTCCTGCGGCCGGGCGGACACATGGCGAGCCTCGACTTCTATGTCCCGCCCAACCTCGGCTGGCGGGCGTCTTGGCGCGCGTACACCCGAACGCTGCTTCCGGCCGGCGGCCTGCTGCTCGGCGGGAGGTCATGGTGGGATGTGGGTCGCTTTCTCGGCCCGAACATCGAGGGCTTCTACGAGCGCTGGCCACTGCATCGGATCGCCGAGTCCTGGAAGGCCGCCGGGATGGTGGACGTCGGGTGGCGCGTGATGAGCCTGGGCGGCGGGCTCGTGATGTGGGGCACGAAAGGGGGTGCCTGAAGCGGAAGTCCTCGGACCGGCCTACTACGCCACTCGCACGACCGGGTGGCGCAGGGACGTGTGGGCGCTGCTGCATCCGCCTTACACGGCCTGGCATCTCTCCTACGTTCTGATCGGCGCAAGCCTTGCCCCGACCGTGAGCGCCGTCCGTCTCGTCGCCACCCTGCTCGCGTTCTTTCTCGCGGTCGGAATCGCCGCACACGCGCTGGATGAGTTGAGAGGACGCCCCCTCCAGACCGCGATTCCGGCAGCCGTGCTCTGGACGGGGGCCGCAATCGGCCTGATGGGCGCCGTCTCGCTTGGGATCGCGGGCGTCTTCGTGGTGGGACCCTGGTTGATCCCCTTCATCGCGATGGGCGTTTTCTTCGTGTTTGCGTACAACCTCGAGCTGCTGCGCGGAAAGGTGCACGGCGACTTCTGGTTTGCACTTTCGTGGGGCGCCTTCCCCGTGGTCACCGCGTACTTCGCACAGACCGGCAGGCTTTCGCTGGCCGCTCTGGCGGTCGCCGCGGCCGGCTACGCCCTGTCTTATGCGCAGCGAATGCTCAGCACCCCCGCCCGGCTCCTGCGCCGGCGGAGCAGGGCGGTCACGGGTGTCTTGACCATGGCGGACGGCTCGCAGGTCTCCCTCGACCGGGCGACGCTGTTGCGGCCTCTCGAGCGAGCCCTCGCGGCCTCGTCCTGGGGGATCGTCGCTCTGTCGCTTGGGCTGGTGGCGGCGCGACTCCTATGAGACCCGTACGATGCGGCGTGTCATGAAACCCGCCGACGCTTTGACCACCAAACCGTTGATGCGCGGTTGGTCGCATGGGGTGGCCGCGCTGGTCGCGATCGCAGGCCTCGTCGCGCTCATCGTGATCACGCGCGACGACCCGGCCAAGCTCGTTTCGATGGCGATCTACGGGACCGGCCTCGTGCTCCTGTTTGGCGTCAGCGCGACTTATCACATGTTCAAGTGGCCGCCGCGCGTGAAGGATTGGCTGCGTCGAGCGGACCACGCCACGATCTTTGTCTTCATCGCGGCGACCTACACGCCGCTCGTGTTCAACGTGCTCGGCGGATGGTGGCGAATCGGCGTCCTCGCCGCGGTCTGGATCTCGGCGATTGCCGGCGTAGCGGGGGCCGCACCTTTCCTTCGCATCCCGCGCCAGGTGCTGGCGGCGCTTTACCTCGCCATGGGCTGGGTCGCGGTCATCGCACTGGTGCCGCTGACGGCGGCGCTGGGATGGGTGGCGGCGG
>DATBZR010000117.1:0-10518 GCA_036513095.1 Candidatus Dormiibacterota bacterium
CCATGCCAAGACGGCCGAAGACGCCCTTCACCACGTCATTACGAACAACCAACGCGGGTACCTCCGACATCGGTCGCCTTAGTTTCAAATGACGAGCGGGCGCTTGCACCTCACGAATTTCTGCGCACCAACCGGCACCAGGGGAGGTGAGGATGACGCCGCCCCAACGCTAGATCTGGGCGGCGAACCGGTCCACGTAATTGACATCGCCGAGCTTCTTCAGGATCGCTAGGCCGGCATCGGTCTCGGCGCTGTCGCCGGTGAACAGGCCTCGTTCCGCCCGCGCCCGGCCGGCGCAGGGCAGGGCGCCGGCTCGTTCCCAGATTGCGAGGGCGGCCGACAGCTCTGCGGGGTCGCGCTTCGCGAGTCCAAGCGCACGCCTGGTCTGAGCTTCGAGGAGGGGAAGCTTCTTGTCCTGCGCATGGGCGAGCAGTGTCGGCAGAAAGTCGGGAGGTAGGTCCGCCCGCAGGTCCGCGACGAAGGCGAGTCGCCTCTCCACCATCTCGGAGGGATACCTCGGAGACAGCCCGGGGTCGTCACCGGTGAAGCCGATATCCCCATTGACGTGAGCCGCCAGCCTCGCGTGGCCGTGCGCGGCCGGAAAGCGCGCGATGATCGACATGATCGCCTCGGATGCGGCGCTTGTCAGCCGCGCGTCACCCCTGGCGCGCCCGATGTCGAGGCCGGCCACAAACCCTCGCAATGCGTACCCGGCTGCGTGGCGGCCGGCGTCGTTCCAGGCTTCGAGCGCGCGGTAGAACGTGGCCACCGCTTCGTCCCACCGGCCCAGCATCATCAGCGTGAGGGTCCGCCACGCAAACAGGTGCAGGGCCGGGTATGGCGCCTGGCCCGGAAGGAGTCTCGCGACCATCGCGGCCGAATCAGACTCAACGGTGGCCAGGTCGCCCATGAGATACGACATCCATGCCACCATCGAGTGAGCGTCGAGGCGCTCATAGAATCCGAGCCTTTCCTCGAATGCCAGGCGCTGGTGTGCGGACTCGAGGGCGGCCGGCCAGTCGAACCGCGTTGCCGCACTACCGGCCAGGGCATCAAGAGCGGCGCTCGCCAGGTCGGGGTCGTCCAGCTCGGCCGCGATTGCGGATGCGCGGCGAGCGCTCTCCTCCGACCTGGCATTGTCCTCCGGACTCGGATCGGCGTCGGTCTGCAACCAGAACGGATAGAAGGCGTCGGACGCAAGGAATCGTCCGATCGAACGAGGGTCGTGTGCCTTCTCGAGCAACGTCCAACCGCGCGTACGCAGGTCGTTCATGTCGGCCTGTGACATACGCCCTCCGACCGAGCCCTGCCAGCGAGTCGCCACAAGCAGGATGCCGGCGAGCGCCCGAAGCTGGTCGTCGACGGGCGCGTTGCCGCCGCTGTAGAGCTCCAGGGCCATGCGGTACTCCTCGAGGCCGGAGTCCCCGGCTGTGAGGTCGCCGATGCGTTCGTGGAGTCGTGGCAGCTGGGCAGGCTCGACATAGTCGAAGGCTCCCCGGATGTGACGCACGGCTTCGGGTGTGGCGCCGGCGGCCGCAGCGACGTCCGCCGCCTTCAAAAGCCACCGGCCGGCGGCTTCCTTGGCCCGCCCGGTAGCCTCGGAGCCCGGTTCCAGCGCAGCGCTCAGCACAGCCGCCTCGCGGTAATGGAAAGCGAGGATCTCCGCCACCGCCACCTCCCGGCCCGCACTCGTCGCCTCAACCCAGCGCGCCGCCGCGCCGTGCAGCCTCGCGCGCTCGGTGCGCGGCAGCGTGCTGTAGGCGACCTCCTGAATGAGGATGTGCCGGAAGGCGAAGCGGTCGCTGTCGACGGGCCGGATGAGGTCACGGTCGGCGAGGTTCTCGCAAAGCTGCCTCGCCTGCTGCGCAAGCCCGGTCTCGAGCGCGGCAACCCCTGCCGCCCGGAAGGCGCGGCCGAACACGCTGCCGAGCTGCAGGACTCGCCGCTCCATCGGCGGGAGGAGGTCGAGCCGGGCGAGCACGGTTGCCTGCACTGTGTCCGGGAGGCGCTCCAGCGAACCGTGCTCGAGGTACGACCTCACGAGCTCGCCCGCGTAGAAGGGGTTCCCCTCCGAACGCTCGGATACGAGCTTGATCACGTCCGGAGCCTCGGTGTCGAGAAGGTGGCGCACAAGGTCCGCGATGGCCGTGTCTCGAAGTGGTTCGAGCGCGATCGCCAGGTGGTTGAGCCGCCCGCCGCCCCACGCGGGGCGGCGATCGAGAAGCTCGGGCCGCGCGAGCACCACCATGAGCACCGGAGCCTCGCCACGCGGCTGCATCACGAACTCCGCCAGGTCGAGCAAGCTGTCGCTGGACCAGTGGAGGTCCTCGAAGACGATGACCAGCGGGGCCCGGCGGGCCGCGGCCTCCAACGCCGAGCGCCACGCCGCGAAGAGCAAGTCTTTATCGACGCCCTCGGTCCCCGCTTCGCCGATGGTGGCCGCCAGCAGCTTCGTGTCGCGGTCCGCATTGTCGACGCCGAGCCCGCGAAGCCAGTTGCCAATCGCCTCGCGCACCTGCTCAGGCGAGGCTTCGTCCCCGGCTCCGGTCAGGGTGAACAGCACCTGGCGCATCGGCCAGTAGGTGAGCTGCTGGCCGTAGGGCAAGCACTGCGCAGTCGCGACGACCGCATCCGGCGCGAGCGACGGAAGCCAGTCGAGGAACTCTTCGACGAGGCGTGTCTTGCCGGTCCCGGCGGGCGCAATCACGCTGACCATCGAGGGCCGCCGTTCGCCGACCGCACGCCGCGCGACCAGCTGCAGCTGAGCGAGATCGTTCTCGCGCCCGACCAGAGGCAAGCGCACGCGCGGCTGCGCTCGCTTCTTCCGCGGGCCGAGCACCTCGCGAGCGACGACGGGGTACGTCTTTCCCTTCGCGGGAACCTGGATCTGATCACCGAACTCGAACCGGTCGACCGCGGCGCGCACCGTGCGTTCGCTCACCAGGATCGACCACGGCTCGGCGGCCTGCTGCAGTCGCGCCGCGACGTTGGTCGCGTCCCCGGTGATCAGAAAGTCGCCGGCCGACTGGTCGCGGCTGGCGACCACCTCGCCTGTGCTGACACCGAACCGGATGGCGAGACGTCCGTGCAGACGCTCGTCGCTGCGGATTCGGTCGCGCATGGCCAGAGCCGCGGCGACCGCACGCTCGGGATCGTCGCCGTGCGCCGTCGGAAGGCCGAAAACCGCCATCACCGCGTCGCCGATGAACTTCTCGACCGTGCCGCCGTGCTGGATGACGGTTTCCCGCGCGATGGTGTAGTAACGCGACAGCAGGCCGCGCATCTCCTCGGGATCAAGCTCCTCGCCGAGCGCGGTGGAGCCCGCCATGTCGGCGAACAACACAGTCACGATGCGACGCTCCTCAGTCGAGATGGACATACCGGCCGCCTAGCGTACGTTCGCTGACGTGCAGGCGTACCGCGATCTTGGCGTTAGTGGTGTTTTCCATGCCCGCCACGATAGGTTTCGACCCTGCGCCGTGTGTTAGCCGCGAGATCGATCTTTGCTCTCATCCTCGAGGAGGAGGACAATTTCGGCCGGTGGGACGTATGGCGCCGGGCTCTATGCCCAGGCCAAGTGAAGAGGCCAAGGCGGCTTTCAGCACGCTCGTGGCCGATGAGCCTGCGGTGACTCTGAAGCCGATGTTCGGCCAGCTTTCAGCCTTCGTGAACGGCAACATGTTCTGCGGGATCTTCGGAGAAGAGTTGCTGGTGCGCCTGCCCGAGACGGAGATTGCGGTAGTGAAGAAGCAGGGCGGCCGTGACTTCGAGCCCATGGCCGGGCACAAGATGGGTGGCTACGTCATCGTGCCAGGGGACTGGCGCGCCAAGCCCGCGCCTGCGGTCGCATTGATCAAGAAGGCACTCGCCCATACGCGGGCGATGCCTGCCAAAGTCGCAAAGAACAAGGCCCCCGCGAAGAAGATGCGCTAGCGGCGCTTGCCCTTTCGGTCAGGAGGCTTCGGCGCGTGGAACTGCTGCGGTTTGGCCGGCTGCCCCTTGACAGGCTGCGGCGCATTGACAGGCTCGGCCACTTCGACGGGCGCCTCCGCTTTGACCGGGTCCTCGGTCTTGGCAGGCTCGGCGACCGGTACCGGAAGCTCGACAGGTTTCGGCGGCGCATCGACCTGCTTGCCCATCGAGACCTTGCCGCTGAACGTCGCCCCGTCCGCGACGACGAGGCGCGCCACATGCACATCGCCAACCAACGACCCCGCCCGTCCGACCACCAGCCGGTCGTGCGCGGTGACCGGCCCGGTGACGCGGCCCCCGTCGTCGATCTCCACGCTGCCGGTGACCTCGAGCCCGCCTTCCACGGTGCCGACGACTCGAAGGTCGCCCTCTACGTAGAGCTGTCCCACGAGCCGATCACGCGGACCAAGGACGATCGAGCTCTGGGCGCCGTCGGACCCGTTTCCCGCTGATGCGGGGGTGCGGTTTCTAGCCGCCGGAGCCGTGCTGCTCAACGTCTCCCATTCGTACGTGACCGTTGAGGCTGGCCCCGTCTTCGATCTGGAGCCTGCGGACGACGATGTCCCCGCTGAGCCTGGCGTTCTTGCCCAGCGTGAGCTTGTCGTGAGCGTTCACCGAGCCTTCGACCTGGCCCTTCACGGAAACGTTCGCGGCCTCGATCGAGATCCTGGCGGTCGCGCCCTGCGCCACGTCCAGGTTGCCGGTGACCTTGAACTCGCCCTCGGCGCGGCCGTCTACGTGCACATCGCCTTCGTAGACCAGCTTGCCTTCGAGGCTGTCGTTCGGCCCCATCGTGAACTTGCGCTGCCCGCCGCGTCTGGCATCGCCGTTGTCTTCGACAGAAGCCGCTGGCGTGCTTTCTGCCACTGCTTCTTGAACGTCCATGAGATCTAATCACCCCCGACTTGAATAGGCCCAATGCAAGGCCTGAGTCAGGTGCTAAAGGTTAGCCCATGTTGGCGGCAATTCGCCGGCTAGAATGCTCAGTTCTTGCCAGGCTACTAAAGAGAAGTCTCGCTCACGCGAACTCGCCCAACAGGCCATTGGGTGCGAGGCCCGTCATGCGCGACGCCACCGCGAGGTACGGCTCGTGCCCGTAGCCCTGCTGCATGAGCCGGGGATGGTCGCGAATGGCGACGCGCCAGTCTTCCAGCTGGCTTCGATGGCAGTCGATCGCGCGCAGCTTCATCATCACCTCGTCGGTGTCGAGGTCGAACGTGATGTCGACGTGGTCCTTCACGATCAACGGAAGCGGCCGGCCATCGCCGGCCAGCCGTGCAGCTTCCTTATAGAAGTCGGCGGCCTGCTGGTCCACCGCGAGGTGATAGAGCGCCGGACGATCCCCCTCCGCCATGGACTTCACGGCGACATCGGTGGAAGCCCCGACCGCGATGTGGTCCGGATGCCCGTACGCGCCGTCCGGACCCCATCCCACCACCACCTTGGGGCGCAGCCTGGTGATCTGTTCCCAGACCCGCTGCGTGATCTCCTGCGGGTCGCATTTGTCCACTCCGCCGTCGGGGTAGTCCCACAGCTCGATGGCGCTGATCGCCAGCGCTGCAGCCGCCTCCCCGAGCTCCGCGGTTCGGATTTGCGGAAGATCTTCCTTCTTGGCGCCGAGCGGCTTGCCGCTCCAGCCGGCCTCGCCGCGCGTGGCGCAGATGAGGTTGACCGGGATCCCGGCGCGCGTGTGTCGAAGGATCAGGCCGCCACACCCCATCGACTCATCGTCGGGATGGGCCATCACGACCAGGATCCCAGGAGTGTTCTGCATCACCGCCACGATAATCCGGGGACGCTACCGGCTGCTTCTGTCCTCGATCTCCCACGCGTGATCGAGCGCGTGCCATGCGGTCCGCCGCGCCGCGTACGGAACCGGCCACTTCTCGCTTCGGTTCGGGTTGTCGAAGCCCCCGAGGAGGGTTTTGCGGAAGGCGCGGACCGCCGGCTTGTCCTTGCCGTCAGGTTGCTTGAGACGAAGCCCGATCCGCTTCGCGTACTCCACCTCCGCGCCGAGAACGTGGTCGAACATCGGATCGCGATCTCTGCCGCCGCCACGCGGCCCTTTGCGGAGGTCCGCGGGCGCTTTTGCGATGACCCCGTCGAGGTACGTCCAGCAGGCCTCAACGAGATCGCGCATACGCGCGGCCTCCTGGGGTGTCAGTGGTTTCGATTCGTCCTTCGCCGGGATGCCGGGCGCGCCGTAATCGGTGGTCGCGTTGCCCGCCAACCGCTCGACGACCTTGAACGCCTCCGCGGTCGGAAATGGAACCTTGGCGAGCTTTGCCACGACTTCGTATCGGGGCACGTACGCCGCCAGTGCTGCGAGAGCTGCGTGCTCATCCTTGCCGGAACGGCACCAACCCGGCCAGCCGGCGGCACTGGCGAACGCGCGTTTGCCGCCGACCTCCAGGTAGACCGGGATCTTGGTGGTTGCCTCGTTTGGCACGAGGCCTATTTTCGGCGGTTAGGTCTTCTCAGCGGCCTCTCGTGCAGCCGACTCGGTCGCTTCGTGGGCCGGGGTCTCGTTCGACGGGCCACCGCCGGGACCGCCTGGGCCACCCGGGTGGAACGTGCCGTTGTTCTCGGCGGCCTCCTGGGCAGCGCTCTCACCGTTTTCGTGTGCGGGCGTCTCGTTCGACTTGAAAGGGGTCGGCAACGGCGATGCGGCGGTGACGGCGGCATTCACGTTGAACGGCAGTGACGTTTTGGCGAAGACGGTCGCGCTGATGACCCCGCCGAAGATCATCGATGCGACCACCACCGATCCGAATATGAGTCTGCGTGTCCTGGTCATACCGCCATCCTCTGGTCGCAAGCTCATAACGGCCTTGGAATCGGGTGTGAGTTTTGGGCCGCTATTCTTCAAGCCCGTGGCCACGACCAGCACGTTGAAGGTGATCGAACCGGCGACCGAGCAAATTCCGGCTGAGGTCCCTGAAGCCCGATTCGAAGAAGCCGCGCCCCACATGCCCTGGAGCACTACACGGAGCTCAAGAACGCCTTCCTCTCTACGAGCTGAGACCGTTTTTGAGACACATTTGGGACTGACCTAGACCCGGTTCCGGCGGAAACTGCAGGCGATGGCGAAATTGCTCGCGGTCGAGCACCTGGTCACGCTGGCGGTGATCGCCGCGATCATCGCAATCCTCGTCGTCGCGGCGCGCCTCCGGCCTGGACCGTGGACCGTCGTCGCGTGCCGCGTCCTCGCGATCGTCATCCTCGCCAACGAGGCCTCGTGGTGGATCTGGCTTGCCGACCACAACACGTGGTCGATGAGTTACGCGCTGCCGTTTCAACTCTGTGACGTCGCCGCGGTCGTGTCGGCGGCGGCGCTCTGGTCCCGGCATCCTGTGCTGGTCGAGCTCACCTATTTCTGGGGCCTGGCCGGAACCGCAAATGGACTCATCACGCCCGATGTGTCAGACCACTTCCCGAGCTTTGGTTTCTTGCAGTACTTCATCGCGCATGGAGCGATCGTGGCCGCGGCCTTGTTCCTCGTGATCGGGCTCAAGATCGCTCCCCGACCAGGAGCTGTCCTGCGCGTGTTCGGCCTGACCCTCGGGCTTCTGGTGCTCGATGCGGGCATCAACCTGGTGACGGGCGGGAACTACATGTATCTGCGTCATGCGCCGGGCGCCCACAGCCTGCTCGACGTCATCGGCCCGTGGCCCTGGTACATCGTCGCCGCAGCGGCGCTCGCCCTCGTCGTGTTCGCGATCCTGGACCTGCCCTTCACCGTCAGCCGCCATCGCCACAAGCAGCTCGTCGGATAGAAGGATGGAGCGGGCGATGGGAATCGAACCCACGTAAACAGCTTGGAAGGCTGCCGCACTACCATTGTGCTACGCCCGCTTTTCGGTGTCAGGCCTGGTAGCCCGGAGGAGATTCGAACTCCTGATATCCACCTTGAAAGGGTGGCGTCCTAGTCCACTAGACGACCGGGCCGAGGCTCAAGGATTGTGCCCGAAACGCAGCCCCACCTACCGACGAGGTCATGGTGGGCGGCGAGGGTTTCGAACCCCCGACCTCCAGCATGTCAAGCTGGCGCTCTCCCAACTGAGCTAGCCGCCCGCATCGACGCTCGGGGCCTCCGGGTTCGTGGGGCCTGCGGAATGGCTACCGAGTGACGACCTATTGTAGTTGCCGTGCCTCCCCACATCGGCCGCCGCACGCGCCGCGTCGAGGATGAGCGACTCATCACCGGCGCCGGCCACTTCGCCGGGGACATCAAGCTCGACGGGCTCCTTCACGCCGTCTTCTGCCGCTCGACCCTTCCCCACGCCCGGATCCGGGCCATCGACCGGTCCGCGGCCGTCGCGATGCCGGGAGTGATCGCGGTATGGACCGCCGACGACATCCCCGAGGTGGTCGCGGGCCTCAGTGATTTCGGTCCGACGGGTATCGAGCAGCGCGGCCGGCCCATCCTCAACCGCGACGAGGTGAACTACACCGGAGAGGCGTACGCGATGGTTGTCGCGGAGACCGCCTACCAGGCGCAGGACGCAGCGGAACTTGTGTCACCCGAGCTGGAAGCGCTGCTGGGGGTGGGCGATGTCGTGACGGCCATCGCGGCCGGCGCGCCCACGGTCCACGCCGACATGAAATCCAATGTCGCGCAAACAGCTTCGACAGCCTACGGCGACATCAAGGCGGCTTTCGCGCCGGACAGCGTGACGGCGAAAATACGCCTGACCACCGCTCGGGTCCAGGGCGCCGCCATGGAGCCGCGCACGGTCACAGCCAGTCCCGACGCGGAAACGGGCGGCATCAAGATGTGGACGTCGACCCAAAACGTTTTCGGGGTCAAAGGCGCCGTGGCGTCGACCCTGGGTATTGACGAGGCGAAGGTCAGGGTGCTCGCCCAAGACGTCGGCGGCGGGTTCGGCGCTAAAGGCAGCGTCTTCCCGGAGGAGGTTCTCACAGCGCTTGCCGCCTGGCGTTTGAAGCGCCCGGTGCGCTGGGTTGCTTCCCGCAGCGAGGACGGCGCGACCACCGCTCAGGGACATGGGTCGGTGATCGAAGTCGAGCTGGCAGCAGACCCTAGCGGCAAGCTGCGCGGCTTGCGCGGGCGGTTGATCCACGATGTCGGCGCTTATGCCGGCTCGGGAGCGGGCCAGCCCGGGATCATCGTCCCCCACATGATCTCGGCGTACGTGGTGCCGGCTATGGACGTGGAGCACCAGCTGGTGTACACGAACGCGGTGCCGAGCGGATTCATTCGCGGCGGCGGCCGGCCTCTCGGCAACTATGCGATTGAGCGCGTCATGGACCGGTTGGCGCTCTCGCTCGGGGTCGCGCCGGCCGAATTGCGGCGCCGCAACATGATCCAGCCGGGGCAGATCCCGTACACGACCGGCATCCCCGCGGGCCGGAGCGGAATCGTCTACGACAGCGGCGACTACCCCCGGCTGCTCGAGGTGGCACTCGAAAAACTTGGGCCAGATCCGGCGGGCGCCGGACAGGCAGATGGCAGGCTGGTTGGAGTCGGAGTTGCGTGCTGCGTCGAGTCGACCGGGTTCGGGCGGGGCGAACCGGCGAAGATTCATGTCGCCAAGGACGGCTCCGCCCACGTGTATGTCGGCTCCACTCCGCAAGGGCAGGGCCACGAGACGATGGTCGCGCTCGTCACCGCCGAAAGGCTGGGTTGGCCCTTCGACAAGATTCGCGTCACGACGGCCGACACGCAGCACGTGCCTTTCGCGCTCCTGACCGCGGGCAGTCGTAGCGCGGTGCAGGTCGGCGGCGCGGCGGCGCAGGCGGCGACGGCGATGCGCAAGCGCATTCTCGAGCGCGCGGGCGAAGTGCTGGAAGCGGATGTGGCGGACCTCATCCTCGAAGAAGGCGTGATCGGCGTGCGCGGCGCCCCGGCGCGACGCGTGCCGGCGACCGACGTGATACCGGACGAAGGGCTGGAGGTGCTCGAGAGCTTCGACCCGAAACGCCCGCTTACGTTCTCGAGCGGGTGCCACGCGGCGGTGGTCGCGGTTGATCCCGAGACCGGCCAGGTCGAGGTGCTGAAATATGTCATCGCGCATGACACCGGCAAGGCGATCAATCCCGTGACTCTCGAAGGCCAGCTGCACGGCGGCTTTGCCCACGGCCTCGGCTATGCGCTTTACGAGGCGGCCATCTACGACACCGATGGCTCGTACCGAACCCCGAGCTTTCTCGATTACACAATCGTCACGACGGGCGAGGTCGATGTCGCACTGGACCTGGTGAGCTTCGAAACGCCGACGGACGCGAATCCCGAAGGCTTCAAAGGCGCCGGCGAGAGCGGGACGATACCGGTGCCGGCAGCCATCTCCAACGCCATCGAAGATGCGCTCAGAAAGCGCAACCCGGACGCCGTCGTCAACCGCCTGCCGGTCACGTCCGACTGGATCGTCGAGCTTCTGAGCGCTCCAAGCTGAGCAGCGACCCAGGCGCGACCAGCCCCCCTCCCCTCGGTCCAGGCGGAATCGATTGGCGACGCAACCTGGTCGCGTTGTGGTTTGCCGAGTTCATGGCGATCTTCGGTTTCAGCTTCGCGTTTCCCTTCCT
>DATBZR010000118.1:0-23115 GCA_036513095.1 Candidatus Dormiibacterota bacterium
GGCCTATTTCGAAAATCCCATCCCGGGGAAGATGAGCAGGCCCGTCGGCGGAGCCGACCGGCCGATGCAATCAGTAGGTCCGAACCAGCCCGCGCCTGCGCGCAGAAGGAACCGCCCGGTTCCTTCTCATATTTTCATGGATTATCCGCGTCCTGATTTCCGGCGGCCACATTGGGTGAGCCTCAACGGCGAATGGGAGTTCGGTGCCGGCGCGTCCGAGATCTTCGACCGAAAGATCCTCGTGCCCTTCTGTCCGCAGTCGTCTCTATCGGGCATCGGCGACCCGTCGCCCGGCGACGTGGTCTGGTACCGGCGCCGTTTCGACGCGCCAGAGGCGCAGCGCCTGCTCTTGCATTTCGGCGCGGTCGACTACCGGGCCACGGTCTGGGTCAACGGGGAGGAGGTCGCGCGACACGAGGGTGGCCACACTCCGTTCTCGGCGGACATCAGCCGGGTCGCCGGCCGCCGCGGAAACGTCGTCGTGGTACGCGCGGAAGACCCGCTCGCCGACAGGACCATCCCGCGCGGCAAGCAGCATTGGACGGCCACGCCGGAGGGAATCTTCTACACCCCAACGACTGGGATCTGGCAGACGGTCTGGCTCGAGCCGCTGCCGTCGCGCTCGATCGAAGGCCTGAGGCTGACACCCGACCTGGATCGCGGAGAGGTCGACGTCCGTGTCGAAGCGGACGGAGACATCGAATTCGTTGCTACGTTCGACGGGCGCGAGGTCGGGCGGCGCCACGGCAGCGGAATCATCGTGCTCGATGCCGTTCATGCATGGAGTCCGGAGGCCCCACGCCTGTACGAGCTTCACGTGTCGCTCGCGCACAACGGGCACGAGGTCGATCGGGTCGAAAGCTACTTCGGCCTGCGCAAGGTCGAGACGCGAGACGGTAGGTTCTGGCTCAACGGCGCTCCCTACGTGCAGCGGCTCGTGCTCGACCAGGGCTACTTCCCGGGCGGCCTTATGACCGCGCCGTCAGGCGCCGACCTGCGGCGCGACGTCGAGCTCGCGAAGGCGATGGGCTTCAACGGCGCACGCAAGCACCAGAAGGTCGAGGATCCGCGCTGGCTTTACTGGGCCGACCGGCTGGGCTTTCTCGTCTGGGGCGAGATGCCGAGCGTTCGCCTGCACTCCGCGGAAGCCGAACGGCGCTTCATCGAGGAGTGGAAGGCTGCCCTCCGCCGCGACCGCGATCACCCGTGCATCGCCGTCTGGTCGCCCGTCAACGAGAGCGACGGGCTGAGCCCAGACCCGGCAGCCTTCCTCGATGAGGTCTACCGCCTCACCCATGAACTTGATCCGACGCGACCTGTTGTCTCCAACGATGGTTGGGAGCACGCCACCACGGACCTGTGCACGCTCCACGACTACGCCACCGCCGGCGTGCTTCGGAGCCGATACCGAAGCGTCGACACGGCCCTCGATCCCGCGTTTCGCGCCCGCCCGCCGTACCTGCCCGGATACGAGTACCGTGGCGAGCCGATCGTCCTCAGCGAGTTCGGAGGCGTCGCCCTGGCGGGCGCGGGCGGCACGTTCTATTCAGAGGCCGAGGGACCCGACCGCCTGCTCCAGGTCTACCAGGAGATGATCGAGGCGCTCATGGACCCGGGCCCCGTCCAGGGCTTCTGCTACACGCAGCTCACGGACGTAGAGCAGGAAAGGAACGGCCTGCTGACCTTCGAGCGAAAACCAAAAATCGACCCGGCCGTGCTCCGGCCGATCACCCAGCTGGCAAAGCGCGAGCTCTAGCGACCTGCCCCAACCACGCCGCGCTCGGCTTCGGATGCCGGGCGAACGTCTGCCGGTCGACCCCGACCAGGCCGAACGTAGGCGCGTAACCCAAGGCCCACTCGAAGTTGTCCAGCCACGACCAGTACAGATAGCTGCGCACGTCGATGCCCTCGGCAAGGCAGGCCTGCACCTCGCGCAGCGCGGTCTGCATGTACGCGATGCGCCGCTCATCGTGGGCGGTGGCGATCCCGCTCTCGGTGACGAGGATTGGAAGGCCGGGACAGCTCTTCGCCGCCCGGCGGATCGCGGCGCCGAGGGCCTGCGGGTAGTCCTCGTACCCCATCTGGGTCGTGGTCTCTGTCTCGGTCATCTCGCGCATCAGGTCGCTCCAGTCGTGGCCGGGGCTGCGGGGACCTTCGGGCCCCATCCGGAATCGCGTGTAGGTCTGGACCCCGACAAACTCGTCCTTCCTGGCAAGCTCCAGGAACCAGTCGATGACGCGGGACTCGACCTCTAAAGAGGTGTTCCCCGGCTGCGCGCCGTCCTCGTACTGGATGTCGGGCATGGCAAGCGTCACGCCGACTGGAACGTTGAATCGCGACCGGATCGCTGCGGCGCCCAGCCTGTGCGCCTCGAGCAGGTTGTCGACCGCCCTCTGGGCGCCCTCGCGGTCGTCCGTGTGGCCCGGCGGGTTGATGCCGAGCAGGTAGCCGCTCGAGCCAAGCCCCTGGGGCTCGTTGATGGTGCAGGCGCAGCCGATGAGGTCCCCCAGCGCCGCAGCGGCCCTGTCGCAATATCGCTCGAACAAGGACGGAAACCGCTCCGACGCGAAGCCGCCCGCGTCATGCAGCCATCTGGGAAGAGTGAAGTGGTGGAACGTAACGATGGGCACCACGTTGCTCTCGCGGCAGGCCTCGAGCACGCGCCGGTAGTGGTTGAGCGCCGCCCGTGAAAACTCGCCCTCGGCCGGCTCGATGCGCGCCCACTCGATGCTGAAGCGAAACGCGTTCAGCCCGAAGCCTGCGATCAGAGAGACGTCCTCGCGATAGCGGTGATAGAAGTCGCAGGCGTCTCCGGACGGCTCGTGGCAGGGCGTCGATTCGACGTGCTCCCACCACCACCAGTCGCTGTTGACGTTGCCGCCCTCCACCTGGTGGGCGGACACGGCGGCCCCGAACAGGAAGCCATCAGGGAACCGGTTTACGTGGTTTTCGCGAGCAAGCTCGTCAAGGTTCGGACTCATTGAATTCATCCGGCGGAGTGTTCCACAGACCGGGTCCCGGACGCTGCCGCCCTCACCCCACTGCAGAATTTCGCCACTCGAGCACAAATGGCCGAATCCCGGCCATTGATGCCGGCAATTTGTGCCCTTTTGGTCAGGTTCCAGGCCGGGTCCCAATTTGGTTCTTGACAGAAAGGCCGAACCGCCCTAGGATCGCGCCTAAACCGCTTTAGTAAAGCGGTTTATCAGATCCGGCAGAACGTTCGAGAGGGATTTGCGTTGGGGTCAAGCCTGGATGTCTCGGGTCACCATCACTGACGTGGCAACCGCTGCCGGCGTTTCGAAGACCGCGGTCTCCTTCGCCTTCAACAACCCCGAGAAGCTTGGGCAGGCGACCCTGGAGCGCGTCCTCGGCGTGGCGCAGGAGCTCGGCTACACGCCCCACCCCGCCGCCCGCGCTCTCTCCATGCGGCGGAGCGGGACGATCGGAGTCCTCATCCCCCAGCGCCTGTCCACTGTCTTCGCGAACCCGTTCACGAGCGAGCTCATCCAGGGCCTCGGGGAGCTTTGCGAGGAGCACGACCTCACGATGCTCCTGGTTCCGCCGCTGGACGGCTCGCTGGAGGGCGCGATCAGGCAGGCGTCGGTCGACGGCTTCATCAGCCTCGGACTCAGCCCAGACGACCAGGCGCTCGAGATGCTCGACCGCATCGGCATTCCGGCGGTGTTGATCGACTCCGAGGCTTCGCCCAATCACCCCGCGGTCAACGTCGATGACGAGGGAGGGGCCGAAGCCGCCGCGCTCCACGTGCTGGAGCTGGGCCATCGCGAGGTCGCGATCATCGTGCTGCCGCCGACCAGGGCGCAGGTCGGGCTGACGCCGGCAGCATCGCGAAGGCTCGCCGGCTACCGCGCGGCGCTCGATCGCGCCGGGACGCCCGAGCCGTACACCATGACCGCCGGAGTCACGCTGGCGGCCGGAGCGCGCGCTTTCGAGGGCCTGCCGAAAGGCAGGCGCCGCCCGACCGCCGTGCTGGCCATGAGCGACATGGCCGCCATCGGCCTGATGGCGGCGGCACAGACGGCCGGCCTCAAGATCCCGGACGACCTGTCGATCGTGGGTTACGACGACCTGCCGATGGCGGCATGGACGAACCCCGCGCTGACGACGGTCCGGCAGCCAATCGTCGAGAAGGGACGCCTCGCCGCGCGGCTGCTGATCCAGCGCATGAAGGGGAAGGCGGTCGAATCGCCCGCGCCCCTCGCGACGAGCCTTGTGATTCGAGCGTCCACATCGCGTCCTTGGAGCAAGGAGGTGAACGGCCGCAGCTCGTAGGTGACCAACGAGTGCGCGATTGGGCTTCGTGTCGGTTGCTTGATGCAACGTCAGGATTACGCAAATCAGGAGAGGGACATAGAATGATTCGGCAAATAGGGGTACCAACGCAATCAACTCAAAGGGGGATTTGAGAATGCGTCAGCTGTGGTTGAAACGTAGCCTGCTCGTATCGCTGGGGGCCGTCGTTACGGCCGTCGCGTGCGGGACGAGCTCCACTCCAAGCGCGGGGTCCGTGAACGTGATGGCGACATGGACGGGGGCCGAGCAAGCCTCGTTCATGGCCGTGATGAAGCCTTTCACGGACCAGACCGGGATCACCATCAACTATGAGGCGAGCCGCGATCAGGACGCGCTCCTGACCACGCGCGTGGCGGCGGGCAACCCGCCGGACCTGGCGGCAGCGCCAAGCCCTTCGCTGCTCACCACCTTCGCCAAGTCGGGCAAGGCCAAGGCGCTCAACTCGATCGTGGACATGACAGCGCTGCAATCGACGTACTCGCCCGGCTGGATCACGCTTGGCGAGCCGCTGAACGACGGCAAGCTCTACCAGGTTTACTCGTGGGTCTCCCTCAAAGGTTTGATCTGGTACGACCCGAAGAACTTCCAGGCCAAGGGCTATAACGTTCCCAACAGCTGGGATTCGTTGCTCAACCTGCAGCAGACGATCAAGAGCAGCGGGACCACCCCGTGGTGCATCGGCCTCGAGAGCGGCGCGGCGTCTGGCTGGCCGGGCAGCGACTGGGTCAAGGAAATCGTCCTCAGCCAGTCGGGACCGACGGTTTACGACAACTGGTGGCAGGGCAAGCAAAAGTGGACCTCCCCTGAGATCAAGCTCGCCTGGCAGACCTGGGGGCAGATTCTCGGGCCCAACGACAGCAACGTCTATGGCGGCGCAAAGAACATGTCGGCCACCAACTTCGGGGACGCCGGCACCCCAATGTTCCAGAGCCCGCCTAAGTGCTACATGCACAACCAGGCGTCGTTCATCACAAGCTTCTTCCAGAGCGCGAACGCATCCTTGCAGCCGGGGACCGACTTCAACTTCTTCGGTTTGCCCGACATCACCGCGCAGTACGCCGGCGCGCACGTGGTTGCAGGCGACGCGTGGTCGATGTTCAACGACACACCCCAGGCCGAGAAGATGATCAAGTACCTCACGACGGCTGACGCCCAGGCGATCTGGGTCAAGCGCGGCGGCAAGATCTCGCCGAACAGCCAGGTGCCCCTGAGCGACTATCCGGACGCGCTGTCGAAGTCGACCGCTCAGATCTTGGTCGCGACCAAGATCGCCAAGTACGACGCGGGCGACCAGATGCCGTCTGACATGAGGAACGCGTACTGGTCGGCCGTCCTCCAGTTCGCGCAAGACCAATCGAAGCTCGACTCCATACTCGCCAACCTGGACGCGATCCAGGCCAAGGCATACACCTCGTAACCGAATAAACGAACTAGTTGGACTTCAACGTCCTTCTGACGGACCTGCCGACGCTGGTCGTGGTGATCGTCGGCGTTCCGCTGGTGCTCGCCGCCTATATCGTGGGCGGCGAGTACCTGGTCCGGCGGCTGCCGGACAAAGCGCGTCCGGCGGTCCGGCCGTGGATCTGGGTCGCTCCAGCGCTCTTGTTGGTGACCGGATTTCTGGTGGCGCCGGCCATCGGCACCGTCTTCCAGAGCTTCGAGGACCGGCACGGCGCATTCATCGGATTTCAAAACTTCGCGGCGCAGCTGACCGGGTTCCCCACCGGGGGTGCCTGGATTGCGATTCGGAACAACCTCTTCTGGCTCATCTTCTACACGCTTTTCGTGCTCGCGTTCGGCTTGCTCCTGGCCGTGCTTTTCGACCGGGTGCCGTACGAGAGCGTCGTGAAGTCGCTGATCTTCATGCCGATGGCGATCTCTTCGGTCGCCCTCGTCGTGATCTGGAAGTTCATGTACGCCTACCAGCCGCCCGGCCAGCCGCAGACGGGCACGCTCAACTTCATCCTCAACACCGTGTTCCACCAGGACCCCCGGACCTGGATCCAGGACGAAACGCAGCTGCTTGGACTTTTCCCACTCAACGACCTCGCCCTCATCGGCGCCGCGGTGTGGGGAATCGTCGGTTTTTCGCTCGTGATCTTGTCGGCGGCGCTCAAGGGCATCCCGGCCGACCTGCTTGAAGCCGCGCGTGTGGATGGCGCCGGCGAGATCACCATCTTCAGACGCGTGATCTTTCCGCTGATGATGCCCACCGTCGTGGTGGTAGGCACGACGCTGGTCATCTTCGCCCTCAAGGCGTTCGATGTCGTTTACGCCATGACTAACGGCAACTACCAAACGGACGTGCTCGCGAACCGTATGTATAAGCTGCTCTACAACTCCAATGATTTCGGAGGCGCGAGCGCCGTGGCGGTCATCCTGCTCTTAACAGTCATACCCGTGTTGATCTTCAACCTCCGGCAGTTCAGAGCCGTGGAGGCCAGGCGATGACAGTCGCAGTCGCGTCCCCGACCTCGTCCACGACAGCCAGGTTCTCGCCGCGGTGGCTCTCGGACCGCCTCGGCGGCCTTGTCCTGCATGTCGCCGTGATCGGCCTGACGGTTGCCTGGATGGTGCCGACCATTGGCCTCCTGATCACCTCGTTCCGCCTGCCGCAGGACATCTCGAACAGCGGTTGGTGGACAGCGCTGTCGCCGCCTTTCAAGTTCACGCTGGACAACTACTCGCAGATGTTCGCGGCGAGCAACCTCGGGCAGAGCATGTTCAACAGCTTCATGATCTCGATCCCGGCCACTGTCATCCCGGTCACCCTGGCGGCGTTTGCCGCCTATGCCTTCGCCTGGATGAAGTTTCCCGGTCGCGACTGGATCTTCCTGGCTCTCGTCGGACTGCTTGCCGTGCCCCTGCAGCTCACCTTCATCCCGGTGACCACGGAATTGGTCAGGCTCGGCCTCACACCTGACAAGCTGACCGCGGCCGGGCTACCTCCCTTCATCCCCCTTTGGCTCGCCCATGCCGGTTACGGGCTGCCGTTTTCGATCTACCTGCTTTCGAACTTCTTCCGTGCTCTCCCCAGCGACCTTTTCGAATCCGCCGAGATCGATGGCGCGGGAACGCTGACCGTCTTCTTCCGCATCGTGCTGCCGCTCTCGGTGCCGGCGATCGCTTCGCTGGTGATCTTTCAGTTCCTCTGGGTCTGGAACGACCTGCTTGTCGCCCTCATCTATGTCGGCGGCGTGGCGACCGTGGCGCCGGTCACAGTGACTCTCGTCAACCTGGTCGGCTCGTACGGCCAGAACTACCAGCTGTTGACCGCGGCGGCGTTTTTCTCGATGATCGTGCCCCTTGTCGTTTTCCTCAGCCTCCAGCGCTACTTCGTCCGCGGCATCCTCGCCGGTTCAGTGAAGGGATAAGAAATGGCATCAGTCACCTATGACCACGTTGTGAAGCGATACACCGCGGACCTCACCGTCGTAAAGGATTTCAACGTAGAGATCAAGGACAAGGAGTTCATGGTCCTGGTCGGCCCGTCCGGCTGCGGGAAGTCGACCGCGCTGCGCATGCTCGCGGGGCTCGAGGCGATCACCGAAGGCCAGATCCGCATCGGCGACCGCGTGGTGAACAACGTTGCGGCCAAGGACCGCGACATCGCGATGGTGTTCCAGTCATATGCCCTTTACCCTCATATGTCGGTCTTCGACAACATGGCCTTCCCTCTGCAGATGCAGCACATGAAGAAGGACGAGATCGACAAGCGCGTCAAGAACGCCTCCCGGATCCTGGGCCTCGACAACTTCTTGAAGCGCAAGCCGCGCGCTTTGTCAGGGGGCCAGCGGCAGCGCGTTGCGCTCGGACGCGCGATCGTGCGCAGCCCGAAGGTCTTCCTCCTGGACGAGCCCCTCTCCAACCTCGACGCCAAGCTGCGCGGACAGACCCGTATCGAGCTGCAGAAGCTTCACCGCGACCTCGAGACGACGTTTATCTACGTCACACACGACCAGGTCGAGGCGATGACGATGGGCGATCGCATCGCGATCATGAACGCCGGAATCCTGCAGCAGGTCGGGACGCCGGGCGACATCTACGACCACCCCGCCAACCTTTTCGTCGCGGGTTTCATCGGGAGCCCCACCATGAACTTCGTGCCGGCGACCGTGGACAACGGCACCGCAAAGGCGTCGGGTCTGGAGGTAAGGCTGCCAAAGCCGGTCAGCGCGGCCAAGGGCACGCTCGGATTCCGGCCCGAAGCGGTCACGGATCGCGTGGTCGAAGGCGGCCCGACGATGAAGATGAAGGTCGACGTCGTGGAGCGCCTCGGCTCCGACCAGTTCCTGTACGGGCAGGTCGGGTCCGACCAGATGACCGCGCGCGTGGATCCCCGGATGAGTGTTCAGCCCGGCGACACCGTCCAGCTTGGCCTGGACACCCGCGGACTGCACTTCTTCGACGCGGAGAGCGAAAAGGCGCTGATCTAAGCTAGGCGACTTGGAGCGGATCCGGGCGCTCGAAGACTTCGACGCCGCCCGCTTTCACGCCTTCAGGCGCTCCGTCGGCTCGATCCTCACGCGGCGAGCACGTCGCTTGCAGGCGATCGAGCCAGTGCTGGAGGCGGCGGGGCTCGAGGGCAGGGCTTACGGCGGCGTCCAGGAGATCCCCCTGGATGCGATCGTGGGCTCCGCCGCGGCGGCCTCCAAGACCGGGGACTTCGACCCGGTCTTCCTGCCCGTCAGCCGGCGCCTGCGTGACCGCTGGACGCGGATCTACCAGGCGATGGTCGAAGGAGACGAGCTTCCCCCGATCGACGTATACAAGGTCGGCGACGACTACTACGTGATCGACGGCCACCACCGCGTTTCGGTTTCGAGGAGCCTGGGCCGCGCCACGATCAACGCTCGCGTGGTCGAGGTCAAGACTCGCGCGCCACTCGGACGCAAGCGCGACGCCGCCGCGCTGCTGCGGGCGGCCGAATATGCGGCCTTTCTCGAGGCGACGCAGCTTCATCGCACCCGCCCCGAAGCGAGGCTGGAGTGCAGCCGTCTCGGCCGCTACGACGAGATCCTGAAGCACATCCTCGGACATGGCTACTTCCTCGGCCTGGAGCTTGGCCGCCCCGTTCCGCTGCCGGAGGCCGCCGCAAGCTGGTACGACCACGTCTACAAGCCGGTGGCAGAGGCGATCCGCAAGCACCAGGTGCTGGAGCAGCTCCCAGGCTGGACGGAAGCGGACCTCTATGTGGAGATCACCCACCGATGGCTCAAGCTGAGCCAGGTGGGCAAAGCCTCCGGTCCCGATCCCGCGGTGCTGGCTCTCCTCGACGAGCACGCCAACAGCTGGTGGCGGCGCCGCCATGCATTCCAGATCACAGACCGGCGCGCCAAAAGCCGGACAGAAGACATATGAGAAGGAACCGTGGCCGGTTCCTTCTGCGCGCGAGCGCGACCAGGATGGGACTTACCGATTCCATCGGCCGGTCGGCTCCGCCGACGGGCCTGCTTATCCTCCGCGGGATCGGATTGTCTGAAAAGTCACTCCACGCGACGACTGGGCAGTGCGTGAAACAAGGTCGCGGCCGGGTCAAGCCCGGCCGCCCCTGCCACGCTAGTGGTAAGGAATGATCGGCATCATCTTCGGGCCGCCTGGGAGCGGAAAGGGCACCCAGGCGAGCCGGATCGAGGTCGAGTTCCACCTCGACCATCTCTCGACCGGCGACATCCTCCGCTCCGAGGTGGCGCGCGGCACCGAGACGGGCAAAGAGGTGGCGCGGATCATGACCGCCGGCGACCTCGTCCCGGACGAGCTGATCATCCGCATCGTCCAGGGCATCCTGCGCGACCCGAACGTCAGCTCAGACGTGCTCCTCGACGGGTTCCCGCGCACGCTCGAGCAGGCCCGCGCCCTGGACCAGATGCTGGCTGAGGAAGGCCATCGCGTGGACTTCGTGGTCGCCCTCGACGTGCCGGAAAACGTGCTGGTCGAACGGATCCTCCACCGTGCCGCGGTCGAGGGCCGCGCGGACGACACGCGTGAGGCGATCGCCGAGCGGATGCACGAGTACCGCAAGCTCACCGCCGCCGTGCTCGACTACTACCGCAAGCGGGGGGTGAGGGTAGAGGCGGTCGATGGAGTCGGTGGCGTGGATGAGGTTTTCGAGCGCATCCGGCGTGCCATCGGCATATCCTCTCGATAGCTGGGTAGCTTCCGCTTCGGCCCCTCGGGCGTGCAGGTCCCGGCCGGACGGCGCTACCTGCCCGGCACCCTGGTCCTGGAGACGACCTGGCGGACCAGGACCGGCTGGATGATCGTCCGCGACGCCCTTTGCATCGGGCCTTGGTACCACAGCCAGCGCCGCTCGGGAACCAACCGCAGGCCGCCGACCGACTACGAGGCCGAGCACATCCTGCTTCGCACCGCGCGCTGCGTCGTGGGCGACGTCGAGCTCAGCCTCGACTGCCAGCCGGTCTTCGACTATGGGCGCACCTCAGCTAAGTGGGAGTACGCGGGCCCGGGCTATAGCGAGGCAATCGCGAGCGGTGGGGAGGCGGACGTGCCGATACGGCTGGTCACCGACCTTCGGATGGGGTTCGAAGGTCCGGGCGCGCACGCGTCGAAGACGCTGCGCCAGGGCGAGAAGGCCTACGTCGCCATGGTCTGGCCCAGGTCACGCCACTCCACCGCCAAGGAGTCGGGGTGAGGGCTCAAGCGTGCGAGGCAGTTACTGACACTGTTATGGCCCGTCGCGCATTCTCCCGAGATGAAGCAAGTTCGAAGCCACTGCACCGGCCGAGCTTGAGCACCATCCTGGTCGTCGACGACGACCCGGATACGCGTCTTCTCCTCAGGTTGATCCTCGAGACCGACGGCCACGAGATCGTCGAGGCCGGCGATGGCGAGGCGGCCCTGGCCCTCATCGATCCGAACCCCCTGCCGGACGTGATCATGACCGACCTGACCATGCCGATGTTGAACGGACTTGGCTTGATCGAGCGGCTTCGATCCGAGGCCAGGACGGCCTCCATTCCAATCGTCGTCGTCTCCGCCAACCCAGACGCGGCTCAGGCGCTTCACGCGTCAGGCCGCATCGAGGCTTTCGTGATCAAGCCATTCGACGCCTCGGCCCTCGCGTCCTGCATTCGGGACTTGGCAAGCGCCCCGATGCGCCCGGCTGTGGTCGCGTAGCCGGCGCTACTTGCAGTCGGAGACCGGAGGGCCTTGCGCCCAGCCCAAGCCGCAACATTTGTAATGCTGCGAAATTCGGAATTTTGCAGACAGGGCGCTGATGCGGGTGCCACATTCTCTCGTCGGGGGTGGGTGAAACTTCAGGTCCGCTAGACGGCGAGGACATTGCCACCTCCTATTGGGAAGACGCACGCCACTGGATGAGCATCTACGGCGACCTGATCGAGTTCAAACGCGGAATCCTCGATCGGATCCGGGACGATTTGAGCAAGCTGCCCCCGGCGGCGCAAAAGGCGGCCCAGGTCGACGTTCAGTTCATCGAGAGCCAGATGCACGGCTACCAGCGACGCCTGGAGCTCTGGCAACGGCGCCTCCCGGAGCTGAACGGCATATACGTGGATCCCCAAGAGCGCCGGATCAAATACGGGAAGCAGGAAGCCACACTCACCCTCCGAGAATTTCAGCTCTTCAAGCTCTTGCTTGACCATCCCCACCGGTACTTCACCGTCGTCCAGATCCTTGCGCAAGCCTGGGCCGAGCCCAACCTCTTCCCTGAGCAGGTGCGTACCTACGTATTGCGATTGCGCAAGGTCTTCGTGGAGATGCAGCTTCCGTGCGACATCGTCAACCGGCCCGGTCGCGGTTATTCGCTTGAAATCCGCGCCGAAAAGCAACAACCATAATTTGAGTCCGATGGGAAAGAGCAAAACCCGGTCACGATCTGGCCAGCGAACCAGGCTGCCCCGAATCCTCGTCGTCGACGCCAACGCCGGCTACCGATCGGTCATCTCGCACGTGGTCGAGCTGGCTGGAGGGGAGTTCGAGAGCGTGGCCGACTTCGACACGGCGAGGCGCTTGCTCGACAGGTCCCGAAGGTTCGAGATGGTCATCCTGGGCATGAGCGCCGAGTCTCGGGTGAGCCCGAAGCAGCTGGGCGAGCTGCGGACGGCGGCGGGGTCACCCTTCATCCTTCTGGACGAGTCGTCCGACGAGGCGGCCGGCGCACTCGAACACTACGAAGCGGGTGCGAGCCAGCTGCTGCCTAAACCTTTCGTGCCAGATGCGCTCATCGGGGCGATCAAAGCGGTGCTCCGCGGCCCCGAGGTCGGATCCGTGGTCTCGATCGCGACCAAGATCGAGGTCGGGGGCCTCGTCTTTGACGCCACGCACCGAACTGTGAAGAGCACTGATGTCACCGTTTCCTTGACGAAGCGCGAGTGGCAGCTGCTCTCGTTCTTTCTGGCGAATCCGAACCAGCTCTTCGCCGCCGAGGACGTCGCGCTGCCCGCGTGGGGCCCGGATTCGTCGATCGAGCAGTTCCGGACGTATGTCACGCGGCTGCGAAAGAAGCTGGTGGCTTTCAAGAGCGTGTGCGAGCTGGTCAACGAGAAAGGAAAGGGTTACCGCCTGACCCTGCACCAGCCAAAGGTTCCGGCGGCCTAGATAGAGCTAATCGCAGCCTGAGCCGGCTTCGCCACATTCGGGACGGACCCCGAATCGACGGAACGAAGACCGGTTGCTCGCGAACCAGCGATAGACCGCTTCCTCCACAACCGCCGCCGGCCGCAGCCGGTACGCCCGCGCGACCACGGCCCAGCCGCCGCCCATCTCGCGCATGACGCGGCTGACGGCCGCGGCTCCTCCCAGCCGGTGCCCGTCCAGGTCGATGGTCCATGCGGCGCGATCAGCTTCTTCGCGAGTGATCCCGTAGCGGGCTAGCACGCCTCGCTTTTGATTGGCGATTACCAGCACACGGCCGGCCCGGTCGCGCAGGCGGACCCAGCGCGCCATCCTGGTTCAAACGCCTCAAGTCCCGTCGAAAAGGAGGATGAGGTCGGGTTCTGGATCTGATCCTTCTCTCATGCTCTTTGCTAAGGTGGCCCGCAGGCCGGATTTACTCCGGCCGCCCCTGACGTGCATGCTTCCCGCGATGCGTCGCGAGGAGTAGCTGCATAGACAAGTCCCATCCATATACCGGAATGGGAGCAGCCACGCGCGAAGCGCCTGGCGATGCAATCAGCAAGTCCCATCCTGATCGCCGCTTTGCGCGCAGGGAAAACCATCCGGGTTTTCCCTCATACCTTTTCTACTTGCCGCCTCCATTCGAGGGGGCGGGCTTCAAGAAGAGAGCACCAAGCGGTGGCAACGTGAGGGTGAGACTGTGGCGGTGCCCGTGGACGCTGATCGGCACGGCCTCGGCGCCGCCAAGATTGCCCTGCCCGCTGCCTCCATAGAGGGGCGCGTCGCTGTTCAGCAGCTCGAGCCACCGTCCCGCCTGCGGGACGCCGATCTGGTAGTTGTGACGCGGCACCGGCGTGAAGTTGAACACTCCGACCAGGATGTCCTGCGGCGAGCGTCCTTTGCGAATCAGGCTGACCACGCTCTGGTCAGTATCGGAGGCATCGATCCAGGAGAAGCCGGCCGGGTCGAAGTCCAGCTCGTGCAGCGCCTTCTCCTCGCGCAGGATCCGATTCAGATCTCCCACCCACAGACGCATCGCGGAGTGCATCGGCTGGTCGAGCAGGTGCCAGTCCAGGCTCTGATCGTGGTCCCATTCTCGCCACTGCCCGAACTCGTCGCCCATGAACATCAGCTTCTTTCCGGGCTGCGCGTACATGTAGGCAAACAGCAGACGCAGGTTGGCGAACTTCTGCCAGTCGTCGCCTGGCATCTTGGACAGGAGCGATCCCTTGCCGTGTACGACCTCGTCGTGCGAAAGGGGCAGCATGAAGTTCTCACCGAACGCATAGAGCATCCGGAACGTCAGGTTGTTGTGGTGGAACTTGCGGTGGATCGGCTCCTCCGACATGTAATAGAGCGTGTCATGCATCCAGCCCATGTCCCACTTCATGCCGAAGCCGAGCCCGCCGAGATAGGTGGGCCGTGAGACCAGCGGAAACGACGTGGATTCCTCGGCGATCGTCTGGACTCCGGGCTGCTCTTTGTAAACCTCGATGTTGAATCGGCGTAGGAAGTCGACCGCCTCGAGATTCTCGTTGCCCCCGAACTTGTTCGGAATCCATTCCCCGGCCTTGCGCGAGTAATCGAGATAGAGCATCGACGCGACGGCATCGACGCGGAGCCCATCCGCGTGGTAGCGGTCGAGCCAGCACAGCGCGCTGCTCAACAGAAACCCACGTACCTCGTTGCGACCGTAGTTGAAGATCGAGCTTCCCCAGTCGGGGTGTACGCCAAGACGAGGATCCGCGTGCTCGAAGAGGTGGGTCCCGTCGAAGTTCTGCAGGCCGAACTCGTCAGCCGGAAAATGTGATGGGACCCAGTCGAGGATGACGCCGATCCCGTTCTGGTGCAGGTAATCGACCAGGAACATGAAGTCCTGTGGCGTCCCGTAACGGCTCGTCGGCGCGAAGTACCCCTCGACCTGGTATCCCCACGAGCCGTAGAAGGGGTGCTCCATCACGGGCATGAACTCCACGTGCGTGAAGCCCATCTGGCTGACGTAGTCGGCGAGCCGGGGCCCCAGTTCGCGGTACGTCAGCCAGCGGTTCTGCTCCTCCGGGACGCGCATCCACGAGCCGAGGTGAACCTCGTAGACGGCCCACGGAGCGCCGCGCCCGTTGCTGACCTGGCGGTTCGACATCCAGCGGTCGTCGCCCCATCGGTAGTCGAGGTCCCACACGATGGACGCCTGCCGCGGTGGCTGCTCGCAGTAGGCCGCGAACGGGTCGGCCTTGTCGGCCCCCTGCCGGGTGACCCGGGAATGGACGTGGTACTTGTACAGCGCGCCGTGCTTCACGCCGGGGATGAACCCTTCCCAGATTCCGGACTGCTCGCGCGGGAACAACCCGTTGGCAGTCTTGTCCCAGCCGTTGAAGTCGCCGATCACGCTCACCGAGTCCGCGTTCGGCGCCCAGACGGCGAATGACGTCCCCTCCGGCTCAGTCGAGATGTGCGAGCCCAGCTTGTCGAACAGGTGGCTGTGCGTGCCTTCGTTGAAGAGGTGCAGGTCGAACGGGCTGAGCAACGAGCGCGCGATCATTGAGGTGTCACCACCTCGAGTATGCCGCGCAGAGGGATCCGCACCCACTCGGGCCTCATGTTCAGCTCATATCGCAGCTCGTACAGGGCTTTCTCCAGGAGCATCGTATTGAGTTGGAGGTCGAGGTCGTCGGCGGAATGGGGCACGAACGAAGCCGCGCCGGCCGCCGCGAGGTAGCTCTTCAAAAATGCGGCGGAGACGCACTGCACCCAGAAACGGCCCCAGCTCCGCAGGGCGGGGAGCGTCTCGGCCACGATCTGGTCTGAGCGCAGGGCCGCCTGGCTGGCGTAGTCGAAAGATCTCAGCATCCCCGCGACGTCCCTGAGCGCGAGTCGCTTGAGCCTGCGCTCATACAGGGTGCGGGTGGGCTCGCCCTCGAAATCGATGATCACGAAGTCGTGTCCTGTGTAGAGCACCTGGCCGAGGTGGTAGTCGCCATGGACTCGGATCCGGGTCGTGGTCAACCGGCGGCTCAGGAACGATTTGAGGATGCTGGCGATGCGAGGCTCGAGGTCGAGCACCTGCTTGGCCTCATCACGGGCGTCCGCCGGGAGCTTGTTGAGCTGGGTGCGCAGAAGATCGGTCGAGCGCATCGAGAGCCCGCTCAGCGACTGGTAGATGGACCGCTGGTCCTGCGGGGTGATCCGCTCGGGCGCGAATGCGGAGTCGCTCGGATCCGAGGCCAGCGCTGTATGGAGCTCGGCGGTCCGCCGGCCGAGCAATCGCGCGGAATCGAGGTAGGCGCCGATGGTCCGGGCTGCGGCCTCGGGCAGCTCCCCGGCCGAGGCCTGCACGAGGTTGCGCGCGACCGCGGGCGGTTCTGAATCGACGAGCTCCGCGCCATGGAAGAAGTGGGAGAGGGTGTTCAACGTGTACTGCCAGGCGTCCCCCTGGTTCGGGACGTAACCCTGGAGCACGGCAAGGCTGACCGTCTCGCCACCGTCTCGCCTGTATTCGAGGCTGCCCGCCAGGGGCGCGATCTGCGCGAAGTTCGTCTTCTCGGTCAGGAAGCGTCCGACCTCGAGCTCCGGGTTGACGCCTTCCTCGAGCCGCCGGAATACCTTGAGGATGAGGCGCTCGCCGAACACGACTGAGTTGTTGCTCTGCTCGGCCACGGAGAGGGCTGACTCCAGGCGCACGGTCTCCGGGCCTCGGAGGCGGGCAAACGCTCGAGTCGTCGAGCCGATCAGCGTGCCCCCGTTGCCGGTCGCGCGCCGCCGCCTGGCAATCGCCCCGAGCACCGCTTCCGCGACGGCCGGTGGGCCGAGGGCGTCGTAGAGGAGGCCGCGCGCCTCCTCGCCCTGGATGCGTATCCACGCTATGGCGGAATGTGGCCATCGTTCGAGGATGTGCTGCGCCTCGGCCTGGTTGGCGTAAGCGAGGGGCAGCTGGTACGTGTCGGGGTCGCCCTCCGTGTACGAGATGACAACCGCTGTCAGGTACGCGCCGCCGACGGCTCCAGGCACAGGAATCACGTCGGAGATCAACGCCGACTTGAGGCGCCTTGCCTTGCCCGCGAACCACCTGCGATTCCGAACGTAGCCGAGCAGGATGCTTTCGAGCCGCTCTTTCGAGGCTCCGCCGGCGAGCGCGGACTCCCAGCTGCCCGCCACCCGGATCTCGGTCAAAGACGAGGCGACCGACGCGCCGTCGCTCGACACCATAGGGGTCGCTCGTGGCTGCAGCGAGAACCAGTAGAAGGCATGCGGCCCGAGGGTGAGGAAGTACGGTGCCTCGCCCACGACGGGCATCTCGTTGCCGCTGAAGAGCTCCACCGGCACCACGCCCTTCCACTTGCTCAGGTCGAGCTCGACCGCCTGAAGGAAGCGAGACAGGTTCGCGACGCACAGGATCTGCTCCGATTCGTATTGCCGTACGTAGGCGAGCACCTTTCGGTTCTCAGGGCGCAGCAGCTCGAGCGTGCCGCGGCCGAACGCCCGGTGGCGCTTGCGAAGCGCGATCAGGCGCTTCATCCACGAGAGCAGGGAGTGGGGGTTCTGACCCTGGGCCTCGACATTGACCGTTTCGTAGTGGTACTCGGGATCTGTGATTACGGGCAGGTATAGGCGCTGCCGGTTGGCGCGTGAGAAGCCCGCGTTGCGGTCGGCGCTCCACTGCATCGGTGTCCGCACGCCGTTGCGATCGCCCAGGAAGATGTTGTCGCCCATGCCGATCTCGTCGCCGTAGTAGAGGACCGGAGTTCCGGGCAGCGAGAACAGGAGGCCGTTCATCAGCTCGATGCGCTTCCGGTCGTTGCCGAGCAGAGGCGCAAGCCGGCGCCGGATGCCCAGGTTCAGGCGGGCCAGCCGGTCCTGCGTGTAGGAGCGATACATGTAGTCGCGCTCCTCGTCTGTGACCATCTCGAGCGTCAGCTCGTCGTGGTTGCGCAGGAACAGCGCCCACTGCGCGGTGTCGGGGATGGGCGGCGTCTGGGCCAGGATGTCGATGATCGGGAAGCGATCCTCCATACGGATCGACATGAACAGTCGAGGCATGAGAGGAAAGTGGAACGACATGTGGCATTCGTCGCCCTCGCCGAAGTAGGTGACCGCATCCTCAGGCCACTGGTTGGCCTCCGCCAGCAGCATGCGGTTGGGGTAGTTCCCATCCACGTGCCGGCGCATCTCCTTGAGGAACTGGTGGGTCTCCGGCAGGTTCTCGCCGTTCGTGCCCTCACGCTCGAAGAGATAAGGGATGGCGTCGAGCCGCACTCCGTCGACACCCATGTCGAGCCAGAAGTCGAGCGCCTTGAACACCGCTTCCTTCACCTTCGGGTTGTCGAAGTTCAGGTCGGGCTGGTGCGAGTAGAAGCGGTGCCAGTAGTAGGCGCCGGCCACGTGGTCCCACGTCCAGTTCGAGGTCTCGAAGTCCTTGAAGATGATCCGAGCGTCCTGGTATTTCTGGTTGGTCTCGCTCCAGACGTAGAAATCGCGCGCCGCGCTGCCGGGCCGGGCGCGGCGGGCGCGCTGGAACCACGGATGCTGGTCTGAGGTGTGGTTGCAGATGAGCTCATTGATGACCCTCATCCCGCGGTGGTGCGCCTCCCGTACGAAGGCATGCGCGTCGCCGAGCGAGCCGTACATCGGGTTGACGTCGGTGTAGTCCGCGATGTCGTAACCGTCGTCGCGCCCAGGCGACGGATAGAAGGGAAGCAGCCAGATCGCGTTGACACCGAGGTCCTGCAGGTACGGGAGCTTTTCAATCAGTCCGCGGAAGTCGCCGCTGCCGTCACCGTTGCTGTCCTGGAAGGCGCGCACGTGAAGCTCGTAGATGAGCGCGTCCTTGTACCAGAGCGGGTCGTCGTCCAGCCGCAGGGTTTCGACCTTGCGCCGCTTGGGGGCCGCCTTCACGGCAGGTGCGTCTGGCGCAGGCTCGGTGATCAAAGGAAGTACTCGAAATCGTGCTCGCTGCGGAGGCGGCGGCGGAAACGGAAGATCTGCGCGGGAATGGCGTGCGGGTTGATCTCGACATAGTTGCGCGGCCCGTTCCACAGGTAGCGAGCCCCGCTCAACAGCTCGTGCGCCTGGTAGCCGCGGTCGCGCCTGATGCCAAGCTCCTCGATCGGCAGCGTCACCATGCCGGCCTGGGTGTGGTGCGGGTCCACGTTGACGACAGTCAACACGACGTCGGCCAGGTCGGGAGTGCTCTTCGTGTAGGCGACCAGGTGATCATTCTCGGTCGCGTGGAAACGAAGGCCGCGGTCGCTCTGCAGGGCCGGGTTCTCGTGCCGGATCCGATTGACCAGCGTGATGAGCTCGCGAAGGCTGTCCGGGCTGTCGTAATCCCAACTTCGAATCTGATACTTCTCCGAATCCAGATACTCCTCTGACCCAGGTTCGCGTGCGCGGCCCTCGCAGAGCTCGAAGGCCGGCCCGTAGATACCGTAGTTCGCGCCGAGGGTGGCGGCGAGGATGAACCTCGCGGCGAACGCCGCCCGCCCGCCGGTCTGCAGGTACTCGGTGAGTATGTCCGGTGTGTTCGGCCAGAGGTTGGCCCTGAAGAATTCCCGCACCGGGGCCTGCGACAGCTCCGTGAAGTATTGCGCCAGCTCACCCGGGGTGTTGCGCCAGGCGAAGTAGGTGTAGGACTGCGTGAAGCCGGCCTTGGCCAGCCGGAACATGACCTTGGGGCGCGTGAAGGCCTCCGAGAGGAGGATCACGTCGGGATGCCCGCGCTTGACCTCGCGTATGAGCCATTCCCAGAAGGCAAATGGCTTGGTGTGAGGGTTGTCGATGCGCAGGACGGTCACGCCCTGGTCGATCCAGTAGAGGACGATCGAGAGCAATTCGTCCCACAGCTCGCGCCAGCTCTCGGTCTCGAAGTCGAAGGGAAAGATGTCCTCGTATTTCTTCGGGGGGTTCTCGGCGTACTGGATCGAGCCGTCGGGGCGGTGCTTGAACCATTCCGGGTGCTCGCGCGTGTACGGGTGGTCGGGCGAGCACTGGAACGCGATGTCGAGCGCCAGCTGGATTCCGTGCTCCGTGGCCGCCCCTACCAGGTGGTGAAAGTCTTCGAGTGTGCCGAGCCGCGGGTCGATGCTCTTGTGCCCGCCCTCTTCCGAGCCGATCGCCCATGGGCTTCCGAGCTCGTCGGGGCCCGCCGCCGTCGCGTTGTTCGCCCCTTTTCGATTGGTGTGTCCGATTGGGTGGATCGGCGGCAGGTACAGCACGTCGAACCCCATCTCCGCGATTGCGGGCAGCCGGCGTTCGACGTCCTTAAAAGTTCCGTGCGAACTTGTGAGTGCGCCCTGCGCGCGCGCTTCATCCAGTGCGCCCTGCGCGCGCGCTTCATCCAATGCGCCCTGCGCGCGCCCGGCAGGATCCGCCGCCGAGCGCGGAAACAGCTCGTACCACGCCGAGAAACGCGCCCGTTCGGGATCGACGGTGACCTGCAGCTCCCTGGAGTAGGTCACGCCCAGGCTCTTGTCGCCGTACCGGTCCATCAGCTGGGTGAGCTCTCCACCCAGCGCCGACGACGCAGTGGCCCGGCCCTTCCGGATCGCCGTGGCGTACGACAGCAGCCGGTTGGAGTCTGAGCTGTCCGCACGAGCGGCTGCCGCCTCGATCATGCGTGCGGCAACCTCGAGCTCCTGGGTGATGTCCTGGCCCGCCTCGACTCGCTTGGCAAACTGCCGGCTCCACGTCTCGAACGCGTCCACCCAGCCCTGGACCGTGTAGAAGTAACGCCCGAGCTCGCCGACCATGAACTCGCCTCTCCAGCGGTCGTTGCCCAGGGGCACCATCGGCACCTCGTTCCAGAGCTGGGACGACTCGTGTCGCCACCGCACCACGCACGAGATGGCGTCGTGGCCGTCCGCGAAAACGTCCGCCTCGACGCTCACACGCTCGCCCACCGCCCGTTTGGCGGGAAACGCGCCCGCGTCGATCTCGGGGGTCACAGCTTCGATCACGACGCGGCGCCGCCCGTCGCCCCCGGGGTCGGGCGTGATCGGGGGCGGAACGGTCGGGCGCTCCAGACGCCGTTTCACCGGTGAGCGGGCCACATTACGAATCGTGCCATGATTCGACCGGGTGCTGAAATCCATCGATCCGGCGACGGGCCGAGAGCTGGCAACATTCCCCGAGCTGGACGGCGCGGGCATCGAGGCCGCGATCGAGCGGGCGTGGTCCACGCGGCATGCCTGGCGCGACGCCGGCATCGACGCCCGGTTACGCATGCTGCGCTCAGTCGCCGGCGTGCTGCGGGCGGACAAGGCGAGGTTCGCGGCCCTGCTCACCTCAGAGATGGGCAAGCCGATCGTCGAGGCCGAGGGCGAGGTCGAGAAGTGCGCCTGGACCGCCGCCTGGATCGCCGAGAACGCCGCCCGGCTGCTGGCGGACGAGCCGGTCGAGAGCACCGGGTCCGAGAGCTACGTGAGGTTCCAGCCCTTGGGCGTCGTGCTGGCGGTGATGCCCTGGAACTTCCCGTTCTGGCAGGCCTTCAGGGCCGGCCTGCCGGCTCTAGCGGCCGGCAACGTGATGCTGCTCAAGCACTCCTCCAACGTCCCACAGTCCGCCCTGGCCATCGAGGAGGTGTTCCGCGAGGCGGGCCTGCCGGAAGGCGTCTTCCAGACGCTGCTCATCGGTCCGGGTGCGGTCGAGCGGATCGTTGCGGACCGGCGGGTTGCCGGCGTCACGCTGACGGGCTCTGAGGCCGCCGGTTCGCTCGTGGCGGCCGCTGCGGGCAAGGCGCTGAAGAAATCGGTGCTGGAGCTCGGTGGTTCGGACCCCTTCATCGTCTTGAAAGACGCCGACGTGGCGACCGCGGCGACCGTCGCGTGCCGCGCCCGCAACCAGAACAACGGGCAGAGCTGCATCGCCGCCAAGCGCTTCATCGTCGAGGAGCCAATCGCGGACGAGTTCGAGGACCGGTTGGCGAAGGCCGTCGGCGCTTTGAAGGTCGGAAATCCCATGGATCGCGGCAACCAGGTCGGGCCGCTGGCCCGCGCCGATCTCGTCGACGAGCTCGAGCGCCAGGTCACCGATTCGGTGCGCCTGGGGGCCCGCGCGCTGACGGGCGGCAAGCGGCTGGACGGGGGCGGCTACTACTTCCAGCCTACCGTGCTGGCCAATGTCCGCCCTGGGATGCCGGCGTACCACGAGGAGACTTTCGGTCCGGTCGCCTCGGTGATTCGCGTCAAGGACTCCGAGGATGCTCTGCGGGTGGCCAACGACAGCGACTTCGGGCTTGGATCGGCGATCTGGACCTCGGACGTCGGGCGGGCCAAGGAGCTGGCCGAGCGCGTCGAGGCCGGCCTGGTCTTCATCAATGGCATGGTCGCCTCTGACGCCCGCGTGCCGTTCGGTGGAGTCAAGCGCTCGGGTTACGGCCGCGAGCTGGGGACGTACGGGATCAAGGAGTTCGTCAACATCCAGACCGTGTGGGTGGGACCCGCCAAATAGTTCTCCCTCCACCGCGCCGGCGGGGGAGGGTCGGGGAGAACAACCCAGGTCAGCGGGTGGCTAGGCGATGGCCGGGGCGGGTGCGACCCCCGTCTTCGCGGCCTTCTTCTTGTTGGCGGCCAGGTGCTTGCGGGCGAGGACCGAGTAGCTCTCACGCAGCGCGCGGTCGGGGTTCAGGCCGAGGCTGCGCGCCATCTCGGGCAGGATGGCGACCGGACCTTCGAGCTCGACGAACCAGCCAAACTCGAGCACGTCGAGCGTGATGGCGACGCCGTCGAGCATCCACATGGTGCGGTGCTTTGGGTAGGACCAGGCGACCTGGAACCCGAGCTGCATCAGCACGTCCATGGCCGCGTGCGCGTCCGAGACTCCGATCTCCGTCTCCTCGCGGATCTTGACCCGACCCTCGAACTTGGCGGGGCCCTTGGCGGTGAGCACGCCGCGCGGCCCACCGTCCAGCACGCGCAGTCTCAGGGTCGTCGTTCGCGTTGACTTGCCGGGACCGTTGAACCGGTAGTTCTCCTCGCGATACCGCCCTTCGAGATGGGCGCCTCGCTTGCGCAGCATCGCACGCAGCTTGGAATGGTCAACAGGCCCTGAGACCTGGAATTTGAGCTCGGACTCAATGCTGCGATCGCGAAGCGGCCGGCGTGCGGCCCGTGGTGGCATGGCGCCGAGAGAGTAGCCGGTCGAATCCCCCATCGGACTGAAGAATGCGGGCTTGAATTCGGAGCGATGCCCGCACCGGACAGGTGAATG
>DATBZR010000119.1:0-3825 GCA_036513095.1 Candidatus Dormiibacterota bacterium
TATATCCAGTCGGAGGCACGTCAAGACATCGCCTTCCACCTCCTCGCGGTCCGAGTCCGGCCCCGAGGCTCGCAAGACCAATTGTTTTAGGTTCGATGTGGGGAGGAGGAGAGGCGCGCGGGGCCCTCGACGCGATGAACACGGGGCACCCAGGAGGCCGTGTGCATCAATCGAAGGGCCGCTCAACCCTAGGCGCGTGAACCGAGCCTGATGGACTACTCACCGTCCGACGTCTGTTGGATGTGCACATCGAAGACCCTGGTCGGACATCTCAACGTGCCTTACCAACACCTCTGGAGCTGTCGCCGTGGCGCGCAATCCCGATCCTCACTGCGGACTTTCGCCAAGCACGCGGAGGTCGCATTTCGCGTCCGAGCGCGGCAGCACCCCGCGCCAGCGTGACTTTAGGGTTCGCCTTCGCCGAAGCCGGCTCGGCGGGCTCGTACCACCGCTTGGGCGCGGTCTGCCACCTGGAGCTTGCCAAACACATTGCTCACGTAGTTGCGCACGGTCTTGGGGCTCAGCACCAGGCGTTGCGCGATCGTCAGGTTGGATTCTCCCTGCGCCAGCAGCTCCAGGACCTCACGCTCGCGATCGGTCAGCTCCGGGAAGGCGCCCGGGCTGCCGGCCGGTCTCTCGGTCGTGAAGTACGCGATGATCCGCTGCGCCACCGTGGGGCCGAAGATCGCCTCGCCACCGGCAACTACGTGGACGGCCCGGACGATCTCAGCCTGCCGCGAACCTTTGAGCAGGTAGCCGCGCGCTCCCGCCCGCATCGCGGCAAAGACCGATTCATCGTCCTCGAACATCGTCAGGACCAGCACCCCGACACCCGGTGCTGCCGACGCGATGCCGCGCGTCGCTTCGATGCCGTTGAGCTCGGGCATCTGGAGATCCATGATCGCCACGTCGGGATGGAGTTCCACGCAGGCCTGCACGGCCTCGGTGCCGGTGGCGACCTCTCCGACAATCTCGAACTCTCCCGTCACAGCCAGCAGGGTCCGCAGACCGTCCACGAAGACAGGGTGGTCGTCGGCGATCAGGACCCGGATCATGTCACCCCGCACCTGCTCCCAGCGGCAGTACCGCGGTCACGGTCGTCCCATGTTGATGCACCGACTCGACGTGAAGGGTGCCCCCCAGCTCGGCCACACGTTGCCGCATCGACACCAGTCCCATGCCGGCGGCGCGCGATTGGGCCATACCGCGGCCGTCGTCGGTCACCTCGACCCGAAGATCGTTGTCACGGTCGAGGCGAACGGTGCACACGCTGGCCTGGGCGTGGCGAACGACGTTGGTGACCGCCTCGGCCGCGATGCGGAACGCGGCGACCTCCACCGCGGCGGGTAACCCGCGCAGCTCGCCGCTGGACTCGACAAGGATGTCGAGACCGCGACGCGAGGATGCCCCCCGCTCCGACAGCGCGTCCACCTGCTGACGGATGGCGGTCTCCAGCCCGAGCTCGTCCAGCGCTGGTGGACGCAGCCCGTCCACCAGCCGCCGGATGTCGCCAATCGCCGCCTCCACCTGGGCGTGCGTGGTTTCCAGCCGCCCGACAGCGGCCGGCGGATCGGACTTCAGGAGGGCCTGGGCCGCCTCGAGCTGCATCGCCACGCCCGCCAGCGTCGGACCCAGCCCGTCGTGGAGGTCGCGGCGGATGCGCCGTCGTTCATCCTCACGCGCGGTCACCAATTGTTCGCGAGAGTGCTGCAGGTCCTTGCCGAGCTGGACGGCGCGAACCACGATCGCGAGATGAGGGGAGAGGGAGCTGAGCAGCCGGTGATCCGCCGCACCGAGCCTCTCGCCCTCCCGCGGAACCGCGACCACGCGTCCCACCTGCTTGCCCTGGACCAGAAGCGGTGTCACCAGGCCTTCGCCTTCGCCGGGACGGTCCGCCGCCGGATCGGCGCCCAGCTCGATCCTCGCACCCTTCAGCTTGAGGGCCGCGACCAGCGTCTCCGAGAGAGCCGCGAGCACGTCCAGCGGCTCGTCGGTCCCTTCGATCGACTGGCCAACTCGGGCCATCACCGCACCGGTATTCCCGCGGTCACCAAACAGGAGGCGATTGACCGTGCGCTGCAGCAGCTGGTGCAGGGGCGCCAGCGCAATCGCCACAGCCGCTGTCGCCAGCACCGACGGCGCGGCCCCCGCGGCGCCTCGCATGAAGGTCGAAGCCTCCTCCACCACGGCGACGTAGAGGGCACCGAGGGCCAGAACCAGCAGGACCAGGACAACGGTTCGACTGACGACGACGTGGATGTCGAGCAGCCGGTGTCGCAACACCGCGATCGCCATCGCAACCGCGAAGACGCATATCGCCACCGGCCCGACGAAGATCGGCAGTTGCAGCGGCAAGAGGTGGGCAACGAAGAGTGCCAGTGGGATCCAGGCGGCGTATACGACCCATGCGATCTGTTCGCGCTCGGCACCGCGGCTGCGGCGGAAGCGCAGGACCAGGGCCCATATCGCGCCCGCCGCGGAGGCCACGAGCAACAGGCCCCCTAACGCTCCGATCGGGTCGGATAGCGCAGTCCCGACACCGGACAGCGGGTTCTGCAGTCCCGCGAAACCAGCCGGCCGTGCCGAGGCCACCGGGTAGGGAGCCAGCGCCGTCGAGACCATCAGCGCCAGCGATGATCCCAGCGCCGCGGCGGCGACGGCGCGCCAGCGCTTGGCCGGCGATGGAAGCCGGCCATCCGGGAAGAGCATGACCATCAGAACAAAGGCGGCGATCGCCGGTGTCCAGATGAAGGTGCTCAGGAAGATCGCCGCCGAGGTAGCGGGCAGAGAACCAGGGGCCGTTGTCCGACCGTAGAGCGCGTATTCGGCCAGGAGCCCGGCGATGGCTTCGAACGTGATGCCTCCAGCCAGGAGCCACCCGAGCGGGTTGCGCGGCCGGCCGGCGGCAATGAGGGCCGCCATCACCATGGGCAGGGGAACCACCAGCACCCGGCTGGCCCACCCATCCGTCACGCCCTTGGGGTCCACGCCGCCGCTCAGGATGTGTAACCCGAGAGCAGCGCCGGCCACGGCGACGGATACCGCGCATAGGGACCACGCCAGGATCGTGGTCATCCGGGACGCCGCAGTTTTATTCATGGTGTGATCGGAGTCTGACAGTCCCAGGTCGAACGTGGAGATGTCCCGGGACATGCTCGGGCGGCGTCCTCGTCAGATTGATTACTCCTGCCTCTGGAGGCCGGGTCGGCGGGACCGAGACACTGCCCTCAGTGGTTGAGACAGGCCGATACCCATCGGCTGGCCGCTGATTGGAGACACTGCTTATGACACTCGCTGCATCGATCCTGCTCGGGTTTCCGCTTGGTCTCTGGCTAATGTTCCGACGCCGCACCCAGGTCATCTTCGGCGTTGTGTGGCTGGCCATCCTGGCGTTCCAGACATGGGACCTCGCGTTCGACCCCGGGGCCCTGAACCGCGGCGGCGAGACCAAGTGGTACTACTGGGTCGGCCAGCCGGTGATCTTCGCCGTCGGCGTCACCCTCATGTGGGTTGGTTCCCGGGCCCGCACCCGGCTCCGGCGCCGGTCCGCGTAGGTCGCCGGCTGATGACCCATCGCCGATACCGCGATCGATCCATGTTCCTGGCCTCCGCGGACAGCAAGATCCTCCGACTGGCGAAGGAGAATCCACGCTAGGGCTACATGCGCATTGGTTTCGGCGACTTCGATCAGGAATCTGATGCAGAAGCACGGCGTTCCGACTTCGCCGCGACGATCGCGCTTGAGCTGGCGCGAGTTCCTGAGAGCCCAAGCTTCGGCGATCGCGGCCACCGACTACTTCACGGTCGACACCTGGAATCTCAAGC
>DATBZR010000120.1:0-2716 GCA_036513095.1 Candidatus Dormiibacterota bacterium
CACCTGCCGGCCGAGCTGTCGAGCGCGGCAGGCGCGATCGACGACCCGCTGCACCTCGCCTACTACATCGCCAACCACATCCGGCTCACGACCGAGCAGCGGCAGGAGATCCTCGAGATGAACTCCGCCAAGGAAAAGCTGGAGCGGCTGCTCGGCCACATGGCGCACGAGCTGGAGGTGCTGGAGCTCGGTCGGAAGATCCAGTCGCAGGCCGAAGAGCAGATGGGCAAGGCCCAACGCGAGTACTTCCTGCGCGAGCAGCTGAAGGCGATCCAGCGCGAGCTGGGCGAGCTGGACAGCGAGCATGGGGAGCTGATCGAGCTGCGGGAGCGGATCGAGAAGGCAGGTCTGCCCGCGGAGGCAAAGCGCGAGGCGGACCGCGAGATCTCGCGGCTCGAGCGCATCCCGTCGGCGTCGCCGGAGTCGTCGGTGATCCGCACCTACCTGGAATTGATCGTGTCGCTGCCGTGGAACGTGTCAACGGGGGGCGAGGTCGACGTCAAGAAGGCGCGGGCGATCCTCGACGCTGACCACTACGACCTCGACAAGGTCAAGCAGCGCATCGTCGAGCACCTCGCGGTGCGGCGGCTGAAGCAGCAACGTGGTTCGACAGACCGCGGTCGTGAGCCGATCCTGTGCTTCGTCGGGCCGCCAGGCGTGGGCAAGACCTCGCTCGGCCAATCGATCGCCCGCGCGATGGGCCGCAAATTTGCGCGCGCGTCCTTGGGCGGCGTGCACGACGAGGCTGAGATCCGCGGGCATCGCCGCACTTACATCGGGGCGATGCCGGGCCGCGTGCTGCAGGCGATCCGGCGGGCCGAGTCGAACGACCCGGTGTTCATGCTCGACGAGGTGGACAAGATCGGTTCCGACTGGCGTGGCGACCCGTCTTCGGCGCTGTTGGAGGTCCTGGATCCGGAGCAGAACAAGGACTTCCGCGACAACTACCTGGACGTGCCGTTCGACCTGTCGAAGGTGATGTTCATCACGACTGCCAACACGCTCGACACCATCCCGCCCGCCCTGCGCGACCGCATGGAGGTGCTGAACCTCTCCGGTTACACCGAGGAGGAGAAGGTGAAGATCGCGGAGATGTTCCTGATCCCGAAGCAGCTGATCGCGCACGGGCTGCGCGAGGGCGAGATCACTCTCTCTGAAGAGGCGGTGCGGCTGATCATCCGCCAGTACACGCGCGAGGCGGGCGTGCGCAACCTCGAGCGCGAGATCGCGTCGGTGATGCGCCGCGACGTGGCGGACATGGCTGTGCGCAAACGGGGTCGCGCGGTGGTCGACGACGTGAAGCGCGTGCGCGCGGCGCTGGGCAAGCGGAGGCATTACGACGACGTCGCCGAGCGCATCGACCGGCCCGGCGTCGCGACCGGCCTGGTGTGGACGCCGACCGGCGGCGAGATCATCTTCGTGGAGGCCGCGCTGACACCGGGCAAGGGCGAGCTGAAGCTGACGGGTCAGCTGGGCGAGGTGATGAAGGAGTCGGCGTCGGCCGCGCTCTCGTACTTGAAATCGCGCGCCGCGTCCTTGGGGATCGACCCCGTCTTGTTTGACAAGAACGACATCCACGTGCACGTGCCCGCCGGCGCGCAGCCGAAGGAAGGTCCGTCGGCGGGCGTGACGGTCCTGACCGCGATGGCTTCTTTATTGACGGGGCGGCCCGTTCGGGACGACGTGGCGATGACGGGAGAGATCACGCTGCGCGGACGGGTGCTGCCCATCGGGGGCATCAAGGAGAAGGTCCTGGGCGCGCACCGCGCGGGATTGCGGCGCGTGCTGCTGCCGCGGCGCAACGAGGCGGACCTCGACGACATCCCTTCTGATCTGCGGAAGGAGATGCAGCTTGTGCTGATCGAATCGATCGACGAAGTGCTGCGCGAGGCACTGACGCCGCGCACCGCGGCCGTCTCGTCGAACGGGTCGGGAGCGGCGGCGGCGCGCGCCGCGGTCGCTAGTGGTGCTGGTGCTGCGCGCGCTGCAAAATCCGCTCGTGCGCGGCCATCTCAACGGAGTCGTCCAGCGGCGAAAGTTCGTCGACGCCGCGCCGGATGAGGGCGTTCCGGATCAGGTAGTCCGCGAGGTGCGGGTTTTTGGGTAACAGCGAGCCGTGCAGGTACGTGCCGAGCACGGTGCCCTGGAGGCAGCCCTCGGTCTTGTCCGAGCCGTTGTTTCCATTTCCGAGTCTTACTCTGCCGAGCGGCCTTGCTTTCGGTCCCAGGAAGGTGCGTCCGCTGTGGTTTTCGAAACCGACCAGTGTTTTGGGTGTGAGCGTCTCGATTTCCGTATCCACGACAACGTCGCCGATGAAACGTTTCTTTCCCGCCTCCGTCCTTACGTCGATCATGCCGATGCCGGGAAATCGCTCACCTTCGGCGGTCTGATAGTAGTGACCGAGCAGCTGGTAGCCGCCGCAGACGGCGAGCACGCCGGCGCCCTGATTCACCGCTCGCTCGAGCGGCGGCTGCTTGAACTCGAGCAGGTCCTCGTACACGAGTGCTTGCTCGCGGTCCTGTCCCCCGCCGAAAAAGAAGATATCGACCTCGTCCATCTGGCTGGTGGTGCCGCGACCGAGCTCGACGAGCTTTGACTCGTAGCCGCGCCATTCCGCGCGCTTGAGCAGCGTGAGGATGTTGCCGCGGTCTCCGTAGATGTTCATGAGGTCGGGGTAAAGCCAGCCGACCGTGAAGGTGTTGTTGGTCCTGGGCAT
>DATBZR010000121.1:0-2098 GCA_036513095.1 Candidatus Dormiibacterota bacterium
CGAAATGTGTGTGCTGGAGAACCGCATTCGTCCCGTGCGCCTGATCGAGCGTCTTCATGAACGCACCGACGGAAAGTACGTTGACCGAGGTCTGGCCGGCAAGGGTGCCGAGCGGCACGCTCTTCGGCGGGACCGACCTCGATGGCAGCGCGGCGTACGCTGCAACCGCCGCCACGCCAGTGACGACCAGCGTTGCCAGTAGCAAACCGTTCTTCCTTCGTGCAACCAAGCTTCGCATCTCATTCGTACGCGTTCAGCCCCCTGGGTTTTAGGCGGCGATCGGGGTGGGGATCGGCTGGCCGGTGAGCCGGGCGTTGTGGACGTCGATGAGGTAGGGGTGTAGGCGGCGGTCTTGTAGTCGGCAGGTTTCGCGGATCGAGAGGATCCGTTCGACGAACCGGTCGCCTTCGTCGGTTTGGGTGCCGCCTGATGTCTTGCGCCAGAGGACGGCGTGGCGGATCGCTCTTTCCGCGCGGTTGTTCGTGGCGTCGACGTTGGCGTGCTCGGTGAAGCTCCAGAGCGCGGGCCAGAGGTCAAGAATCGCGGCGCACAGGGTCGCGAGGTCTTCGGTGTGGCCGCGCTCGCCGGCTTCGAGCGCGTCCATCAACTGGTCGTGCAAGGGGTTGAGCTCGCCGGCCGACCATTGCAGCTGGCGTCCGTCTGCGCGCGCGGTCCGGTCGAGGATCATGATCTGGTCAAGCAGGCCCTTGATGCGGGTGCCGTGCCGGCCGGCGGGGCCGGCCCGCTCGGCGTACGCCTGGAAGTTGCGGGCCAGGTGCGCGAGGCAGATTTGGCGGTGCTCGGGGTCGAGCATGGCGTACACGCTGTAGCGGTCGGTGATCAGGATCCCGTCGAAGTCGCCGAGCAGGTCCCGTGCGACTTTCCGGGCGCGGGTCGGGTCGATCGCAAAGCACGCAGCGGTCGCCGAGAGCGCCGTCCAGAGCCACATTCTTTGCCCCGCCTTGCGCCAGCTCGTCTCATCGGCGTGCGCGACATCGCCTGATTGGACGGCGCGTTTGACCGCTTCCCACGGCTCCTTCAGCGACGCGGAGGCGTCCTTGAGGATCTTCTCCACCGAGCCGGTCGCGATCCTCGCGCCGAACATGTCGCCCAGCACCGTCACGATCGCGCGACGGGACAGCAGCATCACCGCGAGCATCACCACCGTCGCCCGCAACCTAGGCCCGAATGAGCCCGGCTCGACACCCTCAGGCAGCTCGCCGCGGGTGTGCGTCCCACAACCCGGGCACGCGACCTTCTGAAGCTGGTACTCGGTCGTGACCACGGCGCTCTCGGGCAGCTCGATCACCTGATGGCGCACCGGCCGGCCGACCACCCGATCCTGCGAGGAAAGCTCGCGGCCGCACTTGCGGCAACGCTCCGGGGGCACCGGGATCATCTCATCAGGATCATCGATCAGCTCGCGCGAGACGCCCTTGTGACCCGGCTGGCCTCCCTGCTTGCGCTCAGAGCGCTTCCGCGCCGGACGCTTCGGCGTGTCCGCAGGATCCTTCGAGGACGGCAGCGAGCTGTTACGCGAGTTCTGACCCAGCCGCCGCTCAAGCTTCGCGATCCGCTCACCCTGCTCCGCGATCAAGTCGAACAGCACCAACGTCTGCGCCTCCGCGGCATCCCCACCAGCCCGCGCGACCCGCCGCGCGTCTTCACGCCGAAGCTCCACGCTTCATAACTACGCCTCACACCAGGTTATCCCTGCACAGGGGGACCTGAACGCGTACCATGCTCGTCCAGTACGACGTTGTGAAGTCGGCCATCCAGCAGTCCTTCGTCGATAACGGGGCCACGTTGTCTCACCATCACGCGGTCGGGACCGAGCATGCTCGATGGCTGGAGGAGGACATCTCCGGACCTGGCGTGGCGATGCTCAGAGCGCTGTTTGGCGGAACCGATCCTGACGGACGTCTCAACCCTGGAAAGATCGTGTGAGCGCGGTGGACCACCAAGACGAAGCGTGGTCGCGATCCGCCCCCGCGCGAGCGGTCCGTGAGCTGCTCATCTGTGGCCTCTTCGGGCCGTTGGTCGGCGCCTACGCCCAGCGGGAGATCATCGGCCTGGAACGGGTGGCCGAGCTCAGCGG
>DATBZR010000122.1:0-6161 GCA_036513095.1 Candidatus Dormiibacterota bacterium
CGGAAGGTCAGGGAAGGCGAGGTCACTGCCGACATTTTCGCGTTTCTTACCTGCGAGCCCAACGGCGAAGTCGGGCGCGTTCACCCAAAGGCGATGCCGGTGATCCTGACGACGCCCGAAGAACACGACGTCTGGATGCGGGCGCCGTGGGACGAGGCCAAGGCGCTCCAGCGACCGCTTCCGGACGGGGCGCTCCGGATCGTGGCGACTGGCGAAAAGGAAGACCCGCCGCCAGCCGCCTAGCGGTCTTGTGCACAGCCGGCCGCGGAACAGGTGGAAGACCGCCAGCTCCCACGATTCCGAATCCCTGCCCTGTGTTAGCAGCCGGAACGGCGGGTGGGTCCCAAGGATTCGTGTCGCGTGGCAAGGAGTAGTTTCGATGCTGATGACCAAGGACCGCCGGCCCGCGTTCCGGACGATCGAGGGATGGGCGAGGTCGGTTCTGCTCGAGGCCGGCACGATCCGCGAATGCGAGGAGCACGGCTGGATGAAGGACCGCGCCGATCCGTATGCCCGCCAGCGCGCTGTGGACATCGCTCGGGGCAATCCACCGTTCGGCGTGTTTCCGGACGAGGCTGCGGCCGCCGTGGAGGACGTGCTTGGCTCGATTGGCGACACTTGCCCGGAGTGCCCGCCCGAGGAGTGAGTGAGCCCTCTATCCGACAAGGGCCCGCGCTGTCTCCAGGCCGCTCGCCAGCGCCGCCTCGACCGTGCCCATGTCCCGCCCGCGGTAGAGTGCTTCGCCGGAAAAGAAAACCGCCCCACCATCAATTCTTGAAAGCACGGCCTGGGCCGCGCGCGTCTCGGGCGTCGCGTAGGAGTAGGCGCCGCGCGCGAGAGGATCGTTCGCCCAATTGATCGCCCGCGCCGCGACCAGATTCCGCATCAGTTGCTTTGGATCGATGCCGAAGATTTCGGCGAGCGATGAGAGCCCTGCCTCTATCAATTCATGCTCGCCGAGGCTGGCCATAGCTTCCGTCCTTGGACCGCCGAACCAGCCCGTGAGCACGGGGAGATCAACGGGATGCTGCGTCCACCAGACCGGGATCGTCACATCCGAAAGCAGGAAGGTCAGATCGGTGAGATCCATGCGCTTTTCGACCCACCAACGAGCCTCAAAGCGCAGCAGTATCTTTATGACGTTTCCGAAGCCGATGTGTGCAGCGGCTGCGATCCTCTCGCGTTCCGTCGGAGGCAGCACGATCCCCTTCAGGAGAGGAAGAGGCACCGTGAGGACTACGGCATCGTACTCATGCGCGTCGCCGTTGGCGCACCGGACCACTCCCCTCCCATTACTCGCTTCGATGGCGGAGACGGCTGAGCCCAGATGGATCGCAACCCCATGGTCGCGACACCCCGCAGCCAGAAATTCGACGAGGGCACCGTAGCCACCGGCGATGCGTCCTTGCGTACTCCCTCCGCTATCCATCCATTCGTCGCGAAGCGCCAAGGTGCTGGCCCGCTCCGGATCGGCCGCGTCGTAGCCCTCGACCATCCGCTCGATGGAATGCCGTAACCCATCGTAGGTAGGGCCGGCGAAATGCTGCCGCAGGAATTCGGCGACCGTCAGATCGTCCTTCAGTTCTTCCAGCGCCTTGTGAAGCTCTGCCTCATGAGGATCTTGAGATTCCCGGTGAGAGAACTTTCCGTCTTCGACGCTCCACTGCACGCCTTCGATCGGCAGCAGCGAAAGCCGCGCCTCGCGCAACAGGCTGCGCGTGACGGGCGCCTCGCCATGGACGAATTCGGCACCGCCTTCGGCCGGGTAGCCGAACTCGGCTGAGGCAAGCGGATGGATGCGCCCGCCGCATCTGTCTCGCGCCTCCAGGATGGTCACTCTTTTGCCCGTGCGGGCGAGTTCGCGGGCGGCCATCAGGCCTGCGGCGCCTGCGCCGATGACGACGATGTGGCGTGGATGCATCACCGATCGGCTGCCGCCTGAATATTTGCGTTCTGGATCGCGTACCGCAGCAGCATTGCACCGCCTTCCAAGGCCCGGCTACTCTCCAGGGTCATCGCCGTGACGGGAGCTCGGCGATCGCCCTCCGCATCCGTGGAGTCGAAGACGCTCGGTGCGCCTTTCGCACCGTCCACGGCTGGACACAGGATCAAATTGAGCTCGTCGACCAATCCCGCGCGCAGAAAGGCACCGTTGGCACCGCCGCCTCCCTCCAGCAGTAGCCGCTTCACACCAAGTTCGCGATTGAGGATGTCCAGCGCGAGCGCGAGATCGAGCTCCGACTTCCCGGCGAAGATGTATGACACTCCCTCGCCGCGCAGCCCCGTCAAGTGCGCATCCGAAACTGCCTCGGACAGGACGACAACGATCGGGTCGCCACCGATGTCCGAACGGCCCCAGCCGATCTTGCCGTGAGCGTCGAGCACGACGCCATAGGCCTTTGCTTCGCGTCGCGCGAACCAGGGCTCGCGCGGAAAGGTCTCATTCGCTGACGGGGGATACGGCCTGCCCTTGGCAAACTCCTGGCCAGTGACGCGGCCGACGAGCCATGCGTCGCCCGCCAGTTCGTCATGAACACGTTCGAACAGGTCTGCGGTTGATCCCTTGGGTCGCCAACGACTGTGGAGCGTCCGACCGTCCACACTGGAGGCCATGAGGCAGATGACGTGCGGTTTCATGCGAACCCTCGTTGAATGAAGCCGGACCCCCGCCCCGGCCCGCGGATCGCTAGGCTGACTTGCGCTGCTGCTTGGACGTCTTTTTTGCGGCCGCTTCTTTGGCCGGCTTCTTGCCTGCGATCGTCATCAGCATTTCCTTCTGACCGCTCGCAGCCTTCCGCGGCTTCTTCGAAGCCTTCGAGGCCTTTGCCGGCTCGGCGCCGCCCACGCTCCGGCGCAGCGCCTCCATCAGATCGACGACGTTCTCACCGCGGGGCCGCTCCTTCGGCGTGATCGGCTTGCCGGAACGCTTGCTGTTGATGAGGTCGACGAGCGCGGTCTCATAATGGTCCTCGAACTTGTCCGGCTCGAAGCGCCCCGCCTTTTGGTTCACGATGTGCCTGGCGAGGTCGAGCATGTCCTTGGTGACTTTGACGTCCTGGATCTCGTCGAAATACTCCTCCTCGGACCGCACTTCGTACGGGTATCGCAGCAGCGTGCCGACGAGACCTTTCTCCAGCGGCTCGAGGGCGATGATGTGCTCGCGATTGGTCAGCACTACGCGGCCGATCGCGACCTTGTTCATCTCGCGGATCGTTTCGCGGATCACCGCGAAGGCGTCGTGGCCGACCTTGCCGTCCGGACGCAGATAGTAGGGACGGATCAGGTAGCGGGGATCGATCTCCTCGCGCTCGACGAACTCGTCGATCTCGATGGTGCGCGTGGATTCCAGCGCGAGGTCCTCAAGCTCCTCCTTGGTCACCTCGACGAAGGTGTCCTTGTCGAGCGCATAGCCCTTGACGATGTCCTCGTTGGCGACCTCTTCGCCGGTGTTCGCGTCCACCTTGGCGTACTTGATCCGGTGGCCGGTCTTCCGGTTGAGCTGGTTGAACGAAATCTTCTCGCTTTCCGAGGTGGCCGGATACAGCGCGACCGGACAGGTGACGAGGGACAGACGCAGGAAGCCTTTCCAGTTTGCGCGCGGGGCCATGTACGCAGAACTCCATTTCGGGGGCGGCTCGGATTCAAGACGAACCGGACCAGCTGGTTCCGACAGCGAGCCCACCCCGGCACCGATTCATCCCTGACCGGCCCTGCCGCGCCAGCAGATTCTGCGTTCGGCCGCTTGACTCTCCGTGAACGAAAAGAGAACATCGGACATGTCCGCCGCATCCGAAGCTTCCGCTCCCACCCCCTGACGACCTTGAGGCTGCGGCCGACCAGGCGATTACGGCCTGCGGAGGGGATGCCCGGGAGGCGGTCAAGGTGCTGATCGTCGCCAACGGATTCCTGGAGGACCAGATCGCGAAGCTCCAGGCGGCGGTCTCGACGGGTTACGCGCGCGGCAAATTCGAGCTGCGCGATCGAAAGGATTGGTACGACTGAGGTGCCAGATGCCAGAAATCACCTACTATGTGGCGTTGCCGTTCATCGCCTCCGACGACGGCATCGCCCCCGCCGAAGCGACGGAATGTTTCAATCCTAATGCCGCCGTCATGCGGACCGAGGCGCTGTCCCGCAAGCCCGGCTACGTCGGCGCGGTCGCGTTCAGCCGGACAGGAGATCCAGCGACAGGCGACTTCGGCGACGCGAAGGTGATCAGGAAGTTTGGCGAAGTGCCTGAGGACCTCAGCGCGTTGTAATGACCATTGTCCTGTTCGGAAGCCATGCCCAAGGGGATGCGGAAGAAAGGCGATAAGTTGCCTGAGGTGCCGAAACCAGGTCGCCGAACGGTTTCGAGTGCTGGCATCCTGATGTATCGGCGTGGGCATCAGAAAGTCGAAGTCTTGCTGGTGCATCCAGGCGGACCCTATTGGCGTAAGAAGGACGAGGGGGCCTGGTCGATTCCGAAAGGGGAGATCGATGAGGACGAGAATGCCGAGGTCGCTGCCCGCCGCGAATTTCTGGAAGAGACAGGTACCGCTGTCACGGGCCCGCTTGAACCGCTGGGCGAGATACGTCAGCGTGGAGGCAAGCGGGTGACCGCTTTCGCCGTCAAAGGCGACTTCAATGTCGATGCCATCAGGAGCAACACGTTCGAGATCGAATGGCCGCCGAAATGCACGCCGGATGCGATCAAGGGGTTGGGCGCGATAGTGGAAGGATGCAGTCCTTTCCCGAGATCGATCGCGCCGCTTGGTTCGACCTGCCAGCTGCGCACGTGAAAATGCTCGAGAGCCAGCTGTCGTTTCTCAATCGTCTTGTTGAGCTTGTGGACCGTGGAGCAAAACCGGCGCCATGACCGACCCCTTCGATCTCCAGCGCTTCCTCGACGCTCAGACGCCATCGCTGACAAAATCAGTCTTCATCGATCAAGCCTTCACGCCGATGCGTCAGTCGTCGGATGATTGAACGGCGGCTACCCTCCAAGATCAGCTCGATCTTACCAAAGTGGTGGCTCAAAAGCTGGCCTGTTTCGGCTTCGAACAATCCCGACTGCGAGAACTCATTGCTATTTCTGGAACACCCTCGGAATCTCACATCCAGGCAAACCTGCACAATCTCATCACCCACCATTTCGGGAGGGTATCCGAGGAGGACCTGCCGACGAGGATAGAAGAACTTTTCGGCGAGCCAGAAAAGAAAACACGCGGCCCAGACCGCCCTGTGCGCACCGTCGACCTTAAACCGATGGTGGATGCAAATCGGGGACGGCTCGATAAAGCGTTCGGAGCAGAAACTGAGATCAACCTGGTGTTCGTCTGTCGACGGGAACGAGAGGATCAGATTTTTCGTTCGGTCGTCAGCCTGCTCTTCGGCGACAGAGTGAACGTCATTCGATACGTTCTTCCAGAAGGCACACACGGCACCAGGAAGGCACTGGATGGGAAAACACGACTTTCTCGGGTGGAGCGGGCGGCCGCCCGAAAGGAGGCGTGGTCGGATCTTGCCGAAAGCATTCGGAAAGACTTCGCCAGTTCGCCAGTTATTGTGCAAGCTGCGCGGCAATATGAAGACGGAGATGACGACAGCGTCAATAAAGATGTCGGCAGAAACACACTCGCTACCCACGCCGGATGCAGTGTTCAATACCTCCTCCCTCCTGGAAATGGGAAGGCAGCAGAATACATGCACCGCGTGCAGGCGGCGCTGTATGACCTTCTATTCGCTCATGCCGGTCTCGGGCCGGTTCCGGCCGAAATTGTTGAGGCGAGTTTTCCTTCAACCAGCCGACCGCGGTCGATTGTAGGAATTTCGATCGTCTCCCAGGCAGCAAGTCGTGCAGGACGACCAGATGGAGCTGAACTTGCCGTTGCTGCGAAGGTCGAAGTTGCTACAGGGCGAATTTCGGCTCGACTTGGTTATTTGAAAGCTGAGACGTTTGGCCGGCCTTGACCGCCTCGTTCTCCTCGCGCGTGTTGCGCTGCTTGGGCACCGGCACGATCGTCGCGTCGACTATCTGCCCCCCCGCGCGCGATATAACCCTTGGCCTCCAGATGCCGACCGAATTGCTCGAACAACTTCTCGATCAGCCCGGCTTTCGCCAACTTCTCACGGAACAGCCACAGCGTCGTGCCGTCGGGAATGCGGTCCTCGATGCCAAG
>DATBZR010000123.1:0-6201 GCA_036513095.1 Candidatus Dormiibacterota bacterium
CCAGTGGTTCGCCACGGGGTCAGGCTCAGGAAGAACGCACCCAGGATGACGCCGGCAGTGATGCAGCCCCAGACGTAGAAGTCAGCGCCTCTGGGATTGAGATTTCGGTTGCCCAGGTCGCTCAGCCAGTTGTTGTTCATCGGTGAGAAGTCCGCCGGGTAGCGCGAAAAAGCCAGAACGGCGAAGACCACATAGACGACCACGCCAGCCGCCGCAAGGTACGCCGGCAGCACGCGCTTCCATGTTCTGTTCATGCACCGATCGTCGGCCGCCACCGTGAGAAATACACGGGTCAAAGGCACCTCAGTCACATGACCATGGGCAAGGATCTGGAAGCCAGCCGGATCACAGCCGTATCACGCATTCCCGGCACTGGACGGCTCTTAGGGGATACGCGAGGACATCGGGCGAGCGCCATTTGAGTTCAGAAGGCCCCTTGCGGAGCCGGCGGGACACTCGAGGACACGCCACCTACACGGTTCGGGACCGTGAGGCCCCGGGTTCAAATCCCGGGCCCCCGACCATTTTCGTATTTGAAATCGGCGATTTCGGTGGTCGGCCGGAGTCAGCGGAACACAGCCGTATCACAATTTCCTGCCGAGCAATGAAACCGAGGGCCGTGTAACTCTGTTTGTCGCGCGGCAATCTGAGATCACGCGACTGGAATCGTTGAGTAGGCAGCATCCCAAGCCAGCAGACGCACAGGCAGGACCGTGAGGCTCCGAGGTTGAAATGGCGGGCCACCAACCACCCCACTTAAGCCAGGCCGCCGCACGCGTCCTATTTCCATATGTTGAAGGGCGGCAAAAGCCGATCAGGATCGTGCACACCTTGGCGCGTCCTGCCCTGATATGCTCCCGCGCCGGTGCTGGGCTTCCTCTGGATGCTGCTTCGCGTCCTTATTGATTGCTGTCGTTCCCGCCAAGATCTTGCGCTCGAGAATCTGGTCCTGCGACACCAACTCGAGGTGCTCCTTCGTCGCAAGCCAAAGCCGCGTCTGCACAACCGGGATCGAATCCTTTGGGTCTGGATGCGGTGGCTCTGGGCGGAGGGATGGACTCGTCAACTGGGGATCGTGCAACCGGAGACGGTGATCGGCTGGCATCGAAGAGGTTGGCGCCTGTACTGGAGCTGGAGGTCGCGCAGTCGGCTGGGCCGGCCACGCCTGCGCCAAGAGTGTCTTGACCACGTCATCGTGTTGAACGAGCGGCATCTGCTCGCCTTGCTCACGGAGTTCGTGTGCTACTACAACCATGATCGTCCTCATCGCACGATCGAGCTGGAGACACCGGTGCCAAGTCCGCCGATATCGCATGGCGACGTCGTTAGCCGACCGATCCTGGGCGGCCTTCACCACGTCTATGCGAGGGCGGCATGAACGATGCACTTATGCCGCCCTACACCCATTGTTCGGCGATCTGGCCGTGCGCGATTCGCAGCGTCGTCTGGGTCCGCTGCTCTGACGTCAGAACCCGCGCCTGATCATCGGCGCTCAGAGGCCAGCGGACCTGGACTCGAGAGCCGATGCCACGAATACGCACATCACGGTGCCCAGACCCGAGCAGCGGATTTCGATCGATAGACGCCTGTACAGCCGTTTGGCCCGCCTCAGCTCTTGAACGCGTGTGGATGACGCAATTCGCCGCGTAGAGCTCGAGCACGGCGGCTCGGTTGCCGCTGACGAGCGCATCCACCCAATGCCGGGCCACACGAGTCATTAGTTCATCAGCATCGACACCGGCTTCCGAGCGCTGGCGGGCAAGTGGCGCCCGTCCTTTTGAATCCGAGTGTTTTGCCCCGCTCAGGTCGCCGAATCGGCCTTGGGTCGGTGAGACGCGGGTACCTTCCCGCAGCCGCACTTCGATCGCTCGGGCTACACCACCCTCAGTCCTGACCTTGAAAGTCACCCCCGAGGTTTTGGATGCCGATGATCGTCACGATAGGCCCGGGGCTTTCGCTCCTCTGGGCCTGACCAGCGGTTGGGGGAGCAAGGTGGCCATCTTCGACGTGGCAATGGCCCGTATGGAGGCCGCGACGGTGCAGGTGAAGGAAAGAATCAAGGCGCATCCGTAGGCCTCGTAGCCCAGTTTAGCGGTCGGAATCGGCGTCAGGCGGTGGCTCGTGAGGGCAGCCGTCATACTCGAGGGCTCTCGCACTTGCTCGGAGCGCGGCGGCCTTGTTGGGCGCCGGAGTCCCGGTCAAATGCAGGAGGCTCCTGATGCCGCTCACTCCTGGAATTCTGCGCACCGCTTCTTGCACCTCGGCGATGGATGCTTGCGAGTCGAGCTGGCCGCGCACTACAACCGTGGCGTCCTCGACTTCGAGATTCAGCCGGCCGTGCGGAATGCTGGGTTCGGCGAAGAGCTCGCTTTCCACTCGATCGAGCAATGTCCTGCCCTCGGCCGGCCTCGCGGGAACAGGTCGGAGCCGGTGCAGCGTGCGGCGGTAGGTCCCGGTTCCCAGGTACCGCGCTTCTCGGCCGATGCGCATAGCAGCCCGCTTCACAAGATGGGTTGAACGCGCGGCCAGCAGCCTCCGGCGGCTATGGCCAAGCGTTGGATCCAGGAAGTAACCCATGATCAGCGCTCCGGCAGCGACGGCGACGACTGACATCCACGAGCGGCGATAGACGCTTCGTGAAGGCGACGACACCTGTGTCATTCCAAACGTCAAGGTATGAAACAAAGCAACTTCGGTACAGGGTCATACGGCCCTGGTTGTCGTGGTCGAGCAGACTCGCGCTTCGTCTAACGGATTGACGAACCGGGTCACCCTGGACGACCTTGAAGCCATCTCGCCAAGTGCCCCAAGGCCTCCAGGTCGCTGACGTCGCGGTCAGCAAGAGGTAGGCGGGCGATGGGGATTCGACCGAATCTGGCCAGCCGTGTCATCTGCGCCGAGTTGGCCTCGGCAACCTCATTGAGGGCAAGGAAGGCCTCACCGAGACGGTGAGGTGTTTCCGCATCCACAGGCTGACCGAGCTCGTCTTCCATCCAAGAGGCAATGCCAGGGTCCTCGATCAGCGTGGTCGCGGCTCGCACCGCGCCTCGATCGCGCAACACGTCGGGCAGGACACGATTGACGACCACGGCCCGCAGCGGCATCGAATACTCGCGCAGCTTGGTGCAGAAGAAAACAGACTCGGCGAACGGAGCCGCCTCGAGCGTGGTCACGACCGCGAACGCCGTGTTTCGAGAACGGAGCAGCCTGGACACAGCCTCGGCACGTTGCTGGACTCCTCCATACAGAGTCTCGATGTCGCGAACGAAGGCGCCCAGCTCCTGCAGGACGTCGCCGCCGAGCAGCCGATCCGCCAAGCGTAGGAATGGGGCCGCGGTGAAGTTCAGCGCCCTCCAGCCGACCCGAGCCGGACCGGCGAGCCAGGCCAGCAGCCGGACGCCCACGAAATCGGTGATCCGCGTGGGGGCTTCCAAAAAGTCGAGAGCGCCCCGCGATGGGGGAGTGTCCACCACGATGCAGTCGTATTCTCCGCTGCTGTGAAAGCGATACAGGGCCTCGAGCGCCATGTACTCGTGCGATCCGATGAACGCTTCGCTGATGCCTTTGTAGAACGGGCTGGCGAGGATCCGATTGCGAATCTGACTGTTGGGAGCGTATCGATCGATCAAACGATCCCATTCGCTCTTCATGTCCAGCATGGCGGCCGCCATCTCGCCACGCGGTTCGAGGCCGGTGAGGCGCAACTGTTCGGGTGCGATGACCACGGGTTGGGTGCCGATGGTCTTCAGCCCGAGAGCAGTCGCCAGGCGTCTTGCCGGATCGATCGTCAGGACGAGGACGCGACTCGGACGGGCAGCAGCGATTGCCATGCCCAGCGCGGCGCTCACGGTCGTCTTGCCGACGCCTCCAGCGCCGCAGCAGACGATCACGTCGTGGCGCGCAAGTTCCTCCACCAGGTCGACCTCATATGGCGTGCCGACACTCATGGTCACGAGGCCGCCCGCGCCAGCGCATTGGCGACCGCGCGGGTCATCGCCAGGCCCGGTGTTGCGGCCACCTGCCGCGGTATCTCGACTACGGGAACGCTCAGCCGTCTGCGCAGGGTTCGGGCATGGCGATCACTCTCCTCGTGCAGGCGGCGGGCAAGTCTGACGCCATCCAGTAGTGGCTGGACCGGACCGCCCAGCCGCGCTTGGGCAGCCTGCTCGTGCCTCTCCACAAGATTCTCAAGAAGACTGGACTGGTGAGCCGTGACCGCAACCGGGAAGATGCAGTTGAGGAAGCAGGCGCCAAGGCCGATGTGAGCTTCCTGGTTGGCGCGATCGTGCAGCTCGATGGCCTCGACGACAGGCATTTCCTCTGGCAGCGCGCAGATGACAAGCAGCGTGCGACGCGGATCCGAGAGCGTCCGATCGACCCACTCCGCCTGCGACCTGATGATGCCGCCCCGGGTCAGCTCCATCATCGAGCGGGCCGCACGCAGCTGCGGCAGAACATGACCGCTGGCCGCGGCATCGACGATGATGATGTCCCACGCCGATCGTCCTGACTCGGACCGCCGCTCCTCGTAGGCGATCTTGGCGATGATGAGCATCTCTTTCGTGCCCGGGACGCCTGTCGCCACAAAGTCAAAGACCCGCGCCAGAGGCGTAAGGCGGGTGAAGCGCGGCACCTTGAAATAGACAGCCAGGTATTCCTGCAGCGATTCCTCCGGGCGCATGGCCAGTGCGCTGACGTTGGGCTGGACAAGGCGCGGCTTGAAGCCGGCCGGCTCCGCACCAAGCAGACGCGAGAGGTCGCCCTTGGCGTCGACGTCGATGCCGAGAACGCGTTTACCTGACTGCGACGCGAGAAGTGCCAGCGCAGCGGCGATGGTGCTCTTGCCGGTCCCGCCTTTGCCGGTGACGAAAATGATCCGCCGCGAGAGCAGCCTGTCCAGCACGCCTCTTGCCGCCATATCCACGACGGACATCTTCTGTTCCTCGGTGAGGGCCGTCCAGTGCCGTACGGCACGCCTGGCGAGGGCAGCGTGCCCGTGTGGCGTGCACAAAGTCCGTCGAGGTCGAAGTCGACCTTGCAACACGCTGCCGAGCAGCTGTAGGACGGCAAAAGTCGATCACGATCACGGCCATCCGATGGAGCTGTGCCAGGGTCCAGCTTGTGACGGCTGTCGGCTGATATTCTTCCGCGGCGGTGTTGCGCGTCCCCAATCTGCTCCCTCGCGTCCTTATTAATGCTTGTCGCTCCCGCCGCGAGCTAATCCTCGAGAACCTGGTATTGCGCCACCAGCTCGAGGTGCTCTCGCGGGCCAAGCCGAAAGTGCGCTTGCGTGCTGCCGATCGAGTCCTCTGGGTATGGCTCCGGCGGGTATGGCCAGGTGGCTGGGCGGATCACCTGCGGATCGTGCGACCGGCAACCGTGATTGGCTGGCATCGCAAGGGTTGGCGCCTGTACTGGACGTGGAGATCGCGGACCCGACTCGGCCGGCCCCGGCTAAGCCCAGAGGTCAGGGCATTGATCGCTCGAATATCGCGGGAGAATGCTTTGTGGGGCACCGAGAGGATCCGGGGCGAGCTGCTCAAGCTCGGTATTGCGGTTAGCAACCGATCGATACGTCGCTATCGATGGCGTGGTCCGAGCCGGCAAAGAAGTCAGAGCTGGCGAACGTTCCTGGGCAACCAGCTCAAGGGCATCTGGGCCGCAGACCTTTTCGTGGTCCACACGATCGATATGCAGACGCTGTACGTGTTCTTCTTCATCAGCCACCTGCGAAGGGAGCTGGTCCACTTCGACGTCACGGCCAATCCGACGGCCGCATGGATTTGGAGACAAGCGATCGAGGCTACCGCCTGGGGCCGTCAGCCGCAGCACTTGATCCATGATCGAGACAGGGTTTACGGGGCTGACTTCGGGGCCAAACTCCAAGGGATAGGCATCGCCGATGTCCGAACGCCCTATCGAGCCCCCTTGGCGAATTCAGTCGCCGAACGAGTCGTGCGGACCCTTCGCCAAGAGTGTCTTGACCACGTTATCGTCATCAACGAGCGGCATCTGCTCGCTTTGCTCACGGAGTTCGTGCACTACTACAACCACGATCGCCCTCATCGTGCCATTCAACTGGAGACGCCGCTGCCAGGCCCGCCGATGTCGCGTGGTGTCGTCGTGCGACGAGCGATCTTGGGCGGACTTCACCATGCCTATGCCAGGGCGGCATGAGTGACGCACTTTTGCCGTCCTACA
>DATBZR010000124.1:0-5521 GCA_036513095.1 Candidatus Dormiibacterota bacterium
CTCGGCCGACAGGTCGCTCGCCTTCAAACGGCCCGTGTTGACCGCCCCGGTGACGAACGGCAGCGCCGAGCGCCGGTAGGCCCCGCAAACCGGCTCGGGACGGCCATCGATCCGTGGGATCGCGGCATCACACCGGCGCGCGGCAACCACGGCGAGCTGGGCGATCTCCTGCGTCACGTAGGGCATGTCGCACGCGACAGCGAAGATCACCTCGTTGCGCGCCGCGACCAACCCCGCCTCGAGCCCGGCAAGCGGACCGGCCGGCGTCCGGCGGTCGAACACGACCCGGTAGGGAACCGGCTCTTCGAGCTGCTCCGGCTCGGCGAACGAGACGATCACCTCAGAGAAGGCGGGAGCCAGACGTTCCGCCACGTACCGGAGCAGGTAGGTGTCCCCCACCTTCAGCCAGGCCTTGGGGCGTCCCATCCGCCGGCTGTCACCGCCCGCGAGCACCAGCAACGAGGCTTGCATCAAGCTAATCATCACCCCGACGTGAAAGCGATTGATTTCCACGTTCACCTGCCCACCCCGGAGTGGCTCGACACCTCGATGAAGGGGTACGTCGAGGCCGCCGAAACCTATTTCCGATCCAAAGTGGTGCGGCGCTCGCTGGACGAGCTGGCAAGCGACTACGAAGCGATCGACGTCATGGCGGTCTTGCTGGCGTGGGACGCCGAGACCGCAACGGGCCGGCCCAGGGTGCCGAACGAGCTGGTCGCTCAGGCTTGCAAGGACCACCCGAAGACGTTCGTGGGATTCGGCAGCGTCGATCCCCTGAAGGGCGCTCGAGCGGTCGCGGAGCTCGATGGCATCGCCGACCTGGGTCTGAGGGGCGTCAAGCTGCATCCCTCTTTGCAAGCCTTCGCTCCAGACGACGAGCGCCACTGGCCGCTCTACGAGCGCTGCGAGGAGCTCGGCCTGGTGCTGCTGTTCCACACCGGGACGAGCGGTATTGGCGGAGGGCAGCCGGGTGGGCAGGGCATCCGCCTCGACTATGCACGGCCGATCCGCCTGGACGCAGCCGCTGCCTCCTTTCCGGACTTGAAGATCATCGCCGCGCACTTCGGCTACCCGTGGCACCTGGAGCTGCTGGCGATGGCCCTGCACAAGTCGAACCTCTACATCGACATCTCGGGCTGGGCGCCGCGCTACATCCCCGCCGAGGTGCTGCGCGACATGAAGGGCCGGCTGCAGGACCAGTTCCTGTTCGGCAGCGACTACCCCTTCATCCAGCCGAAGCGGTGCATCGACGAGCTCAGCGGGCTGGATCTACCTGAAGCGGTGCTTCAGAAAGTTCTGCTCGACAACGGCAAGCGACTCCTGGGATTGCCTTAGCGCGGATAAGGCCGTCCCGCCATGTTCTCGAACACCGTGATTGCCTCCTCGGCGGTCGGCGGCCGGACGACGTCCGCGGCCAACTCCTCGCGGTGCGGGACAGCGGTACGCAGCACAGCCTCAGCCGCGGCTGCAAAGTCATAAGCGGTCCGGCGGAGCTCGACCTCGGGGCCAAGCAGCGCCCAGTAAGCGCCCGGCTCGTCCGCATAGGGCTTGCCGACGCTGCCCGCGTTCACCATCCGTTCGCTGGCGACGCGGCGGTCGAACTGCATGTGCGTGTGACCGGCAACCACCAGGCGGCCGTGTGCGGATGCCAGAGCCTCGGCGATCACCGAGTCCGGTGTGGCCGGCGTGATGATCGGTAGCTCGTCGCTGTCGAGACCCGCGTGACAGCAGACCACGATGCCAAGCCCATCGACCGCAACCTCTACGGACGGCTCGAAGCTGCTCAGGAAATCGCGGTGGGTGCGGCTGAGCATGCTCGCAGGCCATAAGTCCAATGCCTCACCGGCCTGTGGCATACGGTCGAACGACTCCACCATCAGACGGTCTGCATTCCCGCGTACGAAGCGCGCTGGGCCGCTGAAGCCGGCCAGCACCTCGATCGTTTCGACCGGCATGGGACCAGCAGCCACGTCCCCGCCGAAGACGACCAGGTCAACGCCGGCTCTCTCGACCTCGGCAAGGACAGCTTGCAGAGCCGGCAGGTTGCCATGGATGTCGCACAGCACGGCGATTCGCATTTCACGATTTTGCATGGTGTCTCACGACGGACTTTCGTAGCCCGCTACGAGGCGCGCCGTTGCGTGGGCGTGAAGGACGACTTTGTCTGTGAACACACTGAATGGCAGCCTCACGGTCTCGCTCGTTACGACGGTCACCTCGGCCCCGCTGACCGTGTACAGGTCAAGACTCGCGCCCGGTTCCTCGCCGAAAAGCGTCTGGTCGACGACGAGCCCGCCCGCCACCGCGTCGAGCGATAGCGCCCCGCTTGACCGAAGTGCGCCGGTGTTGATCTGCTGAGCGGCCGTCTCCGCAGCCTGGGCGGTTGCCGCCTGCAGTGCCGCCTCGCGGCCGGCGACCATCGTGGTGTCCACCGTGTACGCGGCGATGGGCAGGAGAACCACCGGGACGGCAACGGCGAAGAATGCAAGGATCTGACCGCTTTCGGAGGACTTCACGAAGCCGGCCTGTGACTTCGCCACGACTCGAGTGGGATCACGGCCCGAGAGTTCAGCATCAACTGCCGGGGAAAGACCATCCCCGCCCAGGAGATGTCGACGGTGCCTGATGCCGTCGCGACAGCTTCGTCCGTCCGGCTGAACTGCCCAACGGTGATGCTCAAATGCGGCGAGCGCAGCGGATAGTCCGCGACCATCGACTGGAATCGGGCGCTGGCTGCGCTCTCCCCGCTCGCGGCGTCCGGAGCGCGCGAGGCCTCCGCCGCAGCAGCTTGGGTCGCGGCCTGCAGTCCGGCACTCGCATCGATCACCTGGACCGCCGCCGCAGTCCCAAGCGTCAGCAGCACCACGAGCGGCGCGCAAACCGCCAGCTCGACCAGGGACTGTCCTCGACTCATGTGGTGAAGGCCTCCTTCTGCATCTCGACGTGGGCATGCACCGGCAAGCCGTTTCCGAGTCCGACCGGTACGAGCGCCGGTACCGATCCGCCAACGTCGACCTGTATCGCCGGGCCGAGGTCTTTGGCGCAAACCCAAACCGGTGGGGGGCCTCCACCCTGACCCGGACACCAGGCCCCAGCCATCGTGCCGACCAGGCTGGGCGTTAGGGCGCGAATCGTTACTAGAGCTGCGATTTGCGGTGTCGATCCAGCGACCGCGGCCGCGCGGGCTCCGGCAAGAGCCGCCGATCTAGCCGCAAAGGACTCTGCACTCCACACAGCCAGCTCGACGCAGCCAAGCGCGAGTAACAACGCGACCGGCCACGCCAGGGCAAACTCCAGAATCGCGGCGCCTCGCATCGAGCCGGTTCGGTTCAACGCAGGCTCCTCTGAAGCACTGACACGGCGGGAAACATCAAGACCCCAAGGAACGGAAGAAGGACCGCGACCGCTGCGGGAAGCAGCACGTTGTTCAGCGCTCGCCGGCTTTGAGCAATCAGCTCGCGGCGCTGGGCGCGCCTGAGGTCGGTGGCAAGGGCGCGGACCCCCTGGCTCGCGGCGGTTCCATAGTCGCGGCTCGCGGCAAGGATCGTGGCCAGGCTGCTGAGCGCGGAGATCTCGTGCTCGTCGGCGTACTTGATCAACCGCGCCTCGAACGATGCCGAACCGGCGACCTGAGAGGCGATAAGCATGCGACGGAGGTCGTTCGCCATCTCGCTCTCGATCTGCACGCACACCGATCCCAGAGCCGACAGTGCGCTCCCACCGCCGCTCAGCTCCAATGTGAACAGCTCCAGGAGAGGAACCAGCTCAGCCGAAAAGCGACGGCGGCGCCTGTCCACAGCTGCCTTGAGCGCCACTGCGAACGTGACGTAGCCGGCAAAGAAACCGAGGATCGCGACCGCGGGAGAGACGGCTGCGCCGAGTACTCCGAGGCACAGCGATATTGCGCACGCCATGGTCACCAGGCGCTCTGGAGTTTCGTTCCAGCCGGCACGCTTGACCTCGCGAGCCAGCCGGCGCCGCAAGGCGTCAACGTGCGTGGCCCCGCCGAACTCCACCCCCATCTGAACGAGCCACCGACTGGCGCGGAGACCAGGCCGGTCGTGCCCGGTGATGAGGAGCGAGCCACAAATGAGGGCACCTGCGGCGATCGCCCCAACCGCAGTCAGCGCGTCAGGCATCGCTCAGGCGCACGCGCTGCAGCCCAGGAAGGACCAGCAGTCGCCGCATCCACAGGAATCCGGCGGCCATCACCCCGAGCATCGCGAGCAGAAACACCTCCCCTTCCGGCTGATGGAACGCATCCAGATAAGGCGAATGGAACGCGGAGAGGATGAGCAAGAAGGCGATCGGCAGAGCGACGATGATGCTCGACGCCGAGCGGGCCTGCGCCTGCAGCGCACGCGCTTCACGTTCGACCTCCTGCGCGGCGGAGACAGAGGACTCGAGGTCTGCAAACAGTGGGGCCAGCACGCCTCCGCCCGGCCGCTGGATGAGCACCGCTGCGGCGAGCATGTCGAACAGTGGCTCGCCGATGCGTTCACGTGCTTCTTTCCATGCCTGCCTACGACCGATTGACCTGGCAGCGATGAGGCGGAACTCCGCCCGCAGCGGTACGGGCCCGCGCTCGGCGAGTACCGCGATCGCCTGGTTCACGCTGGTCGCGCCAGTCTCCAGAAGCTGTCTCAGCATCCTGGTCGCCTCGAGGACGGCGTCCTGCCGCACGACCCGCTGGGCTCGCGATCGAGCCGTGACCGTCGCGCGGACCGCCGAAATGCCGCCCGCTCCAGCCGGAACGGCCAGCACGGCGAGCCCTGTCATCGCGATCGCGCACGAGGCGGCAGCGATCGCAGCGGAGCACTCGAGAACGACCAGGGTCCTTCCATCCAGCCAGCCCCAACCGGTTTCGCCCGCGACGTTGAGCTCGTGCGACCAACACCTGGCGGCGGCGCGCTTGAGGCGGGCACTGGCACCCAGGGGCGCAGGCGAGCCCGCGGCGAGAACCGCCAGCATCACCCCAAGTCCCGCTGACAGGGCGGCGGCCGTTTCAATCATCGAAGCCGTCCAGCAGTCGCGCCGGCTCGCAGACCTGAGCAAGCTTGGACCAGACCCTCTCTGGCATCGCGGCGGGGGAGCCGACCCGATGCCAATGACCGTCCGGGCGCAGCGCGACGAGCTCCTGCAGGAGCGGCCGGCCGTCATCGAGACCCGCCACGCAGCTGAGCGAGAGAAGCTTGCGCTCCCTGGTTTGCGGAGCACCGCTTCTGAAGATCGCGGCATGCAGAACGAGGTCGACGGTGTGCACGACCTCAGCGAGCACCGCATCGGCGCGCGGGGCCTGCGGGTTGCGCAGAGCGAGCCGGACCAATCGGGGCAGCGTTTCACGCGGACTGTCCGCGTGCAGGGTGCAGACCGACCCTGGATGCCCTGTGTTCATTGCATCGAGCAGGTCGAGAGCCTCGCCGCCTCGGACCTCGCCGATGATGATGCGGTCGGGAGACATTCTCAGGGACTCGTGGACGAGCATCTGGATGGTGATGGCTCCGCGCCCTTCGGTATTGGC
>DATBZR010000125.1:0-3042 GCA_036513095.1 Candidatus Dormiibacterota bacterium
TGAAGGAAAACCCTGTCCGGGTGGGCGGCGACGCGCTGCGAAAGGAGCGTTGCCAGGGAGTATCCCGAAGCCCGGATCGCGCCGAAGGTGGTCTCCGCCCAGCGCGTGCGCGCTGCCACGTCGGGCAGAGCGAGCAGGAACTCGCGGCGGCGGGTCCGGTCCAGGTACCGGTGCCACGTTTCGGCCGGGACGATGCCGGCGGCTAGGGCGCGCTCGGCGGCTGAGACCAGGGCAAGGGCAGCGCCGGGCTCGGAAGGAGCCTCGCCACCGGCGGGCAGCATGCGGAGGGCATCCGCGAGGACGGGAAGCGGGTCGGCCGCATTCTCGAGCAGGGCCGTCGCGGAACGCTCCATGGCATCCCTCCGCCCGCGCCGCCGCGCGGGGGGTCATGAGGAGCGGCGCGGGAAACCAGTATCCCCCCGGAGAGAGAGGAACTCCAGCCGTGCCTCCTTCCGAAGGGGTTGATGCCGATCCTCTCCTCGTTCAGATTCATGACCGTCGTGTCCCGGCAGCCGACCTCTGGCGATCGCCGGATCGATGGACGCGAAGCCTATGTAGCGAGCGGGCTGGCAGAGTTCTTGAATAGGCGAGGCGGTGGGAAGACTTGCCGACCGGCTAGCCGCGCTCGTGATCGCCGCCGCGGCTCTCGGCGGGTCGGGTTGCGCCGTCACGAGCGGTATCTTTGGCTCCGAAAAGCGCAACGTCTACAAATTCGACCATCCTTTTGCGGTCGAAAACGCGAACTTCCGCCGGTCGGCAGAGGCGCTTGGAAATGCCATGGTCGGGGGGAACGACGCATCTCTCCTGAAAAACGGCGACGAGATCTTCCCGGCCATGACGAGGGACATCCGGCAGGCCAAGACGAGCGTCAATCTCGAGACCTATATCTTCCAGCCCGACGAGGCGGGACGCCAGTTCGCCGACGCGATGATCGACGCCGCGAAGAAAGGCGTCGAGGTACGGCTCCTCATCGACGCCTGGGGCAGCAAGCTCGGCGAGCTGGAGCAGCCGCTCAAAGAAGCGGGCGTGAACGTCCGGAAGTACCGGCCCCTTCGGCTGTTCTCCATCTACAAAGTCGGGAAGCGCACGCACCGGAAGATCCTGGTGGTGGACGGCCGCATCGCCTATACCGGCGGGCTCGGCATCGCGAAGAGCTGGCTCGGCAACGCGCGAAGCACGAAGGAATGGCGGGATACACAGGTGCGGGTGGAAGGGCCCGTGGCCGCGCAGATGCAGGCCGTTTTCAGCGAGGACTGGACCTTCACGACCGGAGAAATCCTGGCGGGTGAGAAGTTCTATCCGGAGATCGCGCACATGGGGCCCATGTCCGCCCAGACGATCAAGGCGTCACGCGGTGACATGTCCTCGCTCGCGAAGATGCTCTATTACGTCGCGATCCAGTCCGCGGAGAAGAGCATCCACATCGCGAACGCGTACTTTCTCCCCGACAGGCAGGTCCGGGACGCGCTCGTCGCCGCCGTCAAGAGGGGCGTCGACGTCCAGGTCATGGTTCCCGGGCGGAACATCGACCTTCCGATGGTCCGGTCCGCGTCCTGGCTCCACTACAAGGATCTTCTGAAGAACGGAGTGAAAATCTACGAATACAAGCCGACCATGATGCATAACAAAGCGATGGTCGTGGACGGCATTTACTCCACGATCGGGTCCATCAACTTCGACGCGCGCTCCATGAACAAGAACGCGGAAGAGAGCCTCGCCTTCTACGACCGCGGCTTCGCGCAGAAGGTCGAATCGATGTTCGAGGAAGACAAGAAGAGATGTGAAGAAATCACCTTCCAGGCATGGAAAAGCCGCGGGCTCACGAAGCGCCTCGCCGAGCTGGTGTTCTGGATCTGGGAGCCGTTTTACTGAGCCATGAGAAGAACCCATTTCCTCCTGGTGCTTCTCCTCGTCGCGCTGCCGCTCGCCGCCGCGAAGCGGCCGGGCGCCGAGCAGGAGAAGATCGACTGGCTCCTGTCGGAGATCGAGCGCTCCGACGCTACGTTTCTCCGGAACGGCGCCGAATTCGACGGCTCTAAGGCGGCGTCCCACTTGAAGACGAAGCTCTTCTTTGCGGGCAAGCGCGTGCAGACAGCGCGGGACTTCATCCTTGGCGTCTGCTCCCACTCGGAGGCGTCGGGAAAGCCTTACGAGATGCGATTCAAGGACGATACCCAGCGGCCGCTCGAAAAGTGGCTGTCCGAGCGCCTGGACGCATTCGAAAAACGGCGATCATCCGAGTGAAACGATCCGCCGTTGCCGCAATCCTTCTGACCGGTCTCCTGGTCCCCGGCGCTCTGCCGGCCGAAACGGTCGCCGTGCGCCACGCGGAAGGACTCGTTCGCGGCTTCCTCGTTCTCCGATTGCTCGACGGCGTCTCCTTGGCGAGCGGGGACCTCATCCAGACATCCCAAGGCGACCGCGTGACGAGCCGTCTGGTTTTTCATTTCAAGGACGGCTCGATCCAGGACGAGACGGCGGTCTTCACGCAGAGCGGACGGTTCCGGCTTCTGACCGATCACATGATCCAGCGCGGCCCGATTTTTCCGCACCCGATGGAGGTCTCGATCGACGCGGTGGGCGGACGGGTGACGGTCCGATATCGAGACGACGACGGCGGAGAGAAGACCGCCGAGGAGCAGATGTCTCTGCCCGCGGACCTGGCCAACGGAATCGTGTTGACGCTGCTGAAGAACATCGCTCCCGACGCCGCGTCGACCGAGGTGTCGATGCTGGTGGCGACACCGAAGCCGCGGCTGGTGAAGCTCGTGATCACTCCAGCGGGGGAGGACTCGTTCTCGGCCGGCGGCGCTTCGCACAAGGCAGGCCGCTTCAACGTCAAGGTCGAGCTTGGCGGCCTCGTGGGTCTGATCGCGCCGCTTATCGGCAAGCAGCCGCACGACACCTCCGTCTGGATCCTCGGCGGGCACGCTCCCGGCTTCGTGGGCTCGGAGGGGCCAATGTACCAGGGCGGCCCTCTCTGGCGGATCGAGCTGGCGTCTCCCCTCTGGCCGCGATGAGAGGGCCGACCAGCAGGCAGTA
>DATBZR010000126.1:0-4288 GCA_036513095.1 Candidatus Dormiibacterota bacterium
CCCCGACCGTGACCCTTGGGGAGACCCTTGCTGCCAAGCGCGGCGAGCGTGGCCTCACCATCCAGCAGGCGGCCACGGCGACCCGGATCCGTGCCCACTACCTGAGCGCGCTCGAGTCGAATGAGCTGGAGCGCCTTGCCGCGCCGGTCTATGCGAAAGGCCACCTCCGGACCTACGCACGATTCCTCGGCCTCGATCCCGAACCGCTGGTCGCGATGTTGAAGCTGGCGCCTCGCGATCCGCGACGCCTGCTCAGCATCGCAAACGTTGCGGCGCGACCACGCATGGCAATCACGGCTCCCGCCCTCGCCGCAGCCGGCCTCGTCCTGCTCGCCGGCGGCTTCAGCGGTTACGCGTGGCGGCAGGTGCAGGCAGACCAGAGGCCGGCCACCCCTTCTCCGACCGCACAGGTGGCGGCCGCACCACCGGGCGCTCCCGTCCCCACCCCATCACCACAGGCACGCCCGGTCGTCGTCGGCGTGCGGGTGACGGAAGAGGTGTGGATCAACGCGTTCGTCGACGGCCGGCCTGCCTATGCCGATGCAGGGAGGACTCTCCCAGCCGGCTCGCTCGTCTACTTCAGCGGAGTCGACGTCAAGATCACGAGCGGCAAGGCGGCTTCGACTTTCATCACGATCGACGGTCGCTCGATCGGCGCGCTCGGAACGGGTGTGGCAACGCGAGACTTCTCGTCGCAAACTTGATCTAGACCTATGAACATCCCCAACGCGCTGACCCTCAGCCGGCTGGCGGCGATTCCACTGTTGATGGTTCTCCTGCTGGTGCGGTTTCCCGGTCACGACCAGCTCGCCGCCGCCCTCTTCATCGTCTTTTCACTGACCGACACCCTGGATGGTCAGATCGCGCGCAGGCGTGGCAAGGTGAGCGACCTCGGAAAGTTCCTGGATCCCCTGGCTGACAAACTGTTCGTCCTGTCGGTGCTGATAGTGCTGGTGCAGGAAGGGTTGGTTGCCGCCTGGGTCGTGGTGGTGATCTTCTCGCGCGAGCTTCTCATCACGCTGCTTCGCTCCATCGGTGCCGGCAAGGGACGAGTCATCGCCGCCGCGCCGCTGGGCAAAACCAAGACGGCGATGCAGATGTCGGCGGTTACCTTGCTCATCCTGCAGAGGCCGTATCCCATCCTGGTTCCGATCACCGTGGTGGTCGTCGCCGTGGCTGTGATCTTCACGATCGTCAGCGGAATCGACTACCTCGTGAGGTTCAGGTATCTGCTCGGTTTTGGGGATGGCGCTCCGAGATCGGACCCGCCACTGCGGCACCTTGGCTCTGAGCTGGGCAATCTACTCCGCGAGGGTGGGCTTACGGTGTCGGTGGCGGAATCCTGTACCGGCGGGCTGCTGGGCACGGTCTTCACGGATCAACCGGGCAGCTCCGCATACTTCATCGGCGGCGTGATCGCGTACTCGAACGAGGTGAAGACAGACCAGCTTGGGGTCACACCCGAGCTGCTGTCGCGTCATGGAGCGGTCAGCTGCGAGGTGGCAACGGCAATGGCCGATGGCGTGCGCTCGCGGCTTGGTTCGGACCTGGCGGCCTCGATCACGTGCATCGCGGGACCCGACGCGGACGCGACGAGCAAGCCGATCGGATTGACTTACATCGGCATCGCCTCTCCCGCCGGAACCCGGTGTTACGACTATGTCCTGGACGGAGACAGGTGGTCCAATCGCCAGGCGGCGGCCGCGAAGGCTATCCAACTGCTCGTCGATGAGACTCGGAAGCTGGTCCCAGTGGTAAAGGCTTGACCGCCGAACACTTGTTCGCTACAATCCGCCGGACGGCCTTGTTAACGACCGACGTTGAATTTCAGCTCGCGACGTAGAACCATCGCCGCAACGAATTAGGAGGCATCAGTGGAAAAAGAAAAAGAGAAGTCCCTCGAGTCGGCGATGGCCCAGATCGTGAAGAGCTACGGGAAGGGTTCGATCATGAAGTTGGGTGAGCAGGCCGCACTGCGCGGCGAGATCACGGTCATCCCAACCGGCGCCCTGCTGCTCGACCTCGCGCTTGGTGTGGGAGGGATACCGCGCGGGCGCGTGACCGAGCTGTACGGACCCGAGTCGGCCGGGAAGACGACGCTCGCGCTTCACGTCATCGCCGAGGCCCAGAAGCAGGGCGGGGTGGCCGCGTTCGTGGACGCCGAGCATGCCCTGGATCCCCTCTATGCGTCGCGCATCGGGGTGAAGATCGACGATCTCCTGATCAGCCAGCCTGACACTGGCGAGCAGGCGCTCGAGATCGTCGAGGTGCTGGTCCGCTCTGGCGCCGTCGACGTCATCGTGATCGACTCGGTGGCGGCACTGGTGCCCAAGGCCGAGATCGAAGGCGAGATGGGAGACTCCCACATGGGGCTTCAGGCTCGGCTCATGTCTCAGGCGCTCCGAAAGCTGACAGCAGCGATCTCCAAGTCCAACTGCTCGGTCATCTTCCTGAACCAGCTCCGCGAGAAGGTCGGGATCATGTTCGGAAACCCGGAGACCCAGCCTGGTGGACGCGCGCTCAAGTTTTACTCATCGGTACGCCTCGACATCCGAAAGGTCGAGGTGATCAAGTCCGGTCTCGATTCGGTAGGGGCTCGCGTAAAGGTCAAGGTGGTGAAGAACAAGGTCGCGCCGCCGTTCCGGTCGGCCGAGTTCGACATCCTCTTCAACGAGGGCATCTCGCGCGAAGGCTCGCTGATCGACGCCGCCATCGAGTACAGCGTCCTGGAGAAAAGCGGCACCTGGATGTCGTACGGCGACCAGCGCCTCGGCCAGGGCCGTGAGAACGTCCGCAACTACCTGCGAGAGAACCCGACGCTTTCCGCGGAGATCGAAGCGAAGGTCAGAGCAAAGGCCGCCGGCGGGACCGCGTCTGCCGTGCTGAAGGCCGCAGGCGTCGCGAGGGCCTCCGCGGGTGCGGACGAGGAGCTCTAGCCGGACGGCACCAGCCGGCAGCCGCCGGCCCCAGAACAGTGCTCTGGGCACTGGCTTGCGCCTCCTGGGCGGGCGAGCCCACTCTCGGGTCGAGCTGCAACGAAAGCTCGCGCGGAGGGGTTACGGGTCGGAGGAGGTCGACTCGGCGGTGGCTCGGCTGGACGAGCTTGGCTACTTGAACGACCTGTCCTTTGCCGAAGGGCTCGTTCGCGTCCGCTCGGCATCGCGCGGGCCACGGGCGCTCTCGGCGGAGCTGGCCAGGCGAGGCGTCAGCCGGGCTCAAGCCGACCGCGCGCTGGCCGGTTACGACGAGGCGCTACAGCTGGCCTCCGCGATACGCATCATCGAACGGACGTACGGCAAAAGGGAGATGACGGACTACCGGGAGATGCTGAACCTGGTCGGCTCGAAGCTGCTGCGCCAGGGGTTCTCTGCTTTCACGGTGCGCGCTGCCTGCCGGACGGTCGTGTCGGGGACGCCGACCGGCTACGAAGATTAGGTTTCTCCGCCGGTCGGCTGGACCCAACTCATCGGCTCAGAGCGCCGAATGCCAGCGTTAGGGGGCCCGGCCCGACGGCGTTGCGCATGGTTAATGGGCTCGTTGTCGGGCCACCCCTGCCTTGGCCTCGGCGCTCTGATCGGCGCCCTAAGGGCGCCTGCCGCGATCTGAGGCCCAGCCGACCGGCTACGAAGCCTAGAATTTCGACACACGGACGCGCTTGAGCGCCCGTAAGTCATAGAGCCAACCCGAGGCGGGACCCCGCGGGTCCTGCCATGGATCCGCACTTTGACAATCGAATAAACGAGGTACATGTCACATGCCTGTCTACGTCTACGTACCGATTCTGGTGGTGGTGGCACTCCTGGCCGGCTTTGGAGTGGCGTACATGCTGCTTCACCGCCGGCAGGGCGAAGGCACGAGCGCACTGGAGCTCAAAGCACAGCAGACCGTTTCCGAGGCCGAAACCCAGGCCAAGGAGAAGCTGCTCGAAGCCAAGGAGGAAGCGGTCAAGCTCCGCACCACCGCCGAACAGGAAGCCCGCGAGTATCGGGCAGAGTCTTTGCAGATCGAAAAGCGCCTTCTCCAGAAAGAAGAGAACCTCGACCGGAAGGGCGAGGACCTCGACCGTCGTGAACGCGAATTCGGCAGCCGGGAGAAGTCACTCGACGAGATCCGAGCTCAGCTTGAGGACAGCTATCGCCAGCAGGAAAAGGAGCTGCTGCGGGTCGCCAACATGACCCGCCAGGAGGCTCAGGGAATCCTGATGGGACAGGTCGAGCAGGAGCTCCGCAACGAAGTCGCCCACAAGGTGCGCGAAGCGGAGTTAGCGGCTCGCCACGAGAGCGATCGT
>DATBZR010000127.1:0-19255 GCA_036513095.1 Candidatus Dormiibacterota bacterium
CGGTCAGTGTGACAAATGACCCGTCGCCGACGTCGAATTGGATCCAGGCGCAGCACTCGCGCTCGAGATCGATAAGAGCGATCAGATCGATCAGCGCAGTCGCGGCGCCTGGAGCCGGCCGTCTATGTCATCGCATTACGACTTCGGCGCTCAGCCTGAGATCCCTGGAGGACCGACCCGCGCGCAGCGTGTAGGTCCCAGGGCGCCACGCCCACCTGCGAGCCGTCTCGTCGAAGCGGGCGAACGAACGGCCGGGCAAGCTGACGCGCACCTCGGCCGAGGCGCCTGCTTCGGCCCCGACAGTTCCGAAGCCCGCAAGGACACGCCGCGGGCGATGTGGGTCGTCGTCCGGTGCCTCGAGGTAGACCTGCACCACCTCCCTGCCCCGGCGCTTCCCCGAGTTGCGAACCGTGACTGTGCAGGCGAGGTCCTCGCCCACCGTGAGCGACTCGACGTCTGGAATGAGCGACTCATACGTCCAGTCCGTGTAGCCCAGTCCGTGGCCGAAGGCAAAATGCGGTTCGGTGCCGGTTCGGTCGTACCCCCGGTAACCGACGAGCAGGCCTTCTCGATAGACCAGGTCGCCTGCCTCAGGATGCGCATTGAGAACCGGCGAATCCACCTCCTCGCGAGGCACGGTGACGGGAAGCCGTCCCGTCGGCTCGGCGACACCGAGGAGCGTCTCCGCCAGCGCTTCGCCGAACGCCTGGCCGGGAAACCACACCTGGATGACGGCCGCGACCTGATCCGCCCACGGCATCAAGACGGGCAGGCCCGTGTTGACCACGACGACGGTGTTCGGATTGGCGGCGGCGACTCTTCTCACCAGCTCGTCCTGCCGGCCGGGAAGCACCATCGTGTCCTTGTCGTAACCCTCGCTCTCGGTCCCTTCCGCCGAGCCGATGACGACCACGGCGATGTCCGAATCTTCTGCGGCCTGCGCTGCCTCCTCGATCAGGTCTTCGTCGTCGCGCTGCGGCGCGATGCCGAGGCGGAGCGTCACAAATCGTTTCTCGGGCCGGTAGTCGAGGCGGATGTCCACCTCGCGTCCGGCTTCGAGCACCATGGGCACACGCAGCTCAGGTGGACGGCCGAGAGCTTCAACGACCTCACCCGGAAAGAGGCTCGTGGACTCGGCCAGGACGGTGCCGTTGACGGTCACTCGCATACGGCCGGCGCCGGCCGCGCCCAGTATGTGCGGCCCATCCGTCTCCGGACGAAACACTGCTCGCATGACGAGCTCCGACCCCGGTGCGTGCACAGCGTCGGGCAGGCCGTCCCACCATGTGGCCGCGCTGCTCGGGATGGCCGCGTCGTAGACGACCTCGCCGGCGGGGTTTCGAATTTCGACACGGGCGCCCGGCTTTCCACCGATCGGGTCGCGCAGCGTTCCGTCCAACGGGGCGGGAACGGTCGCGCCGGTGAGGCAGCCCTGGTGCAGGGTGACCGCGGTCCCGTTTCCGAGGGCCCGCCGCAGCGACTCGGCAAGGTTGACGCGGGCCGAAGGCAGCACACGGACGCTTCCGCCGCCCTGCGTCTGAGGCTCGATCGCGTTGGGACCGATGAGCGCAACGCTTCTCACGTTGGCCTTCTTTAGCGGCAGCAGGCTGCGAGGGTTGCTCAGGAGCACAAACGATCGCGATGTGACCCGCGTGAGCAGGTCTTTGTCGATGAGCTGTGGAACCGCTGCGGCCGTGCTTCCGTTGAAGCCGCCAAGCCGGCGCGCGAGGTAGAAGATGCGCGCTACCTTGTCGTCGATCTCGGCTTCGGGCACTGCGCCGTTGCGAACCGCGGCGACGAGCTTGTCTCCCCATGGCCCGTCCGGACCGGGCATCACGAGGTCCAGTCCGGCCAGCGCGCTCGGCACGGTCGTGGTCGTGGCCGACCAGTCCGAGATCACCACCCCGCTGAACCCCCAGTCGGACTTAAGAACGTCGTGCAGGAGGATCGCGTTGGCCGTCATGGTCGGGCCGTTGACTGCGTTGTAAGCGGCCATCACAAGAAAGACTCCGGCTTCCCCGACACAGGCCTCAAACGGGGGAAGGTAGAGCTCCCTCAGCACGCCCTCGGAAATTCGTGCGACGTATGAGCGCCGCTCGGTCTCCGAGTCATTGGCCACGTAGTGCTTCGCGGTGGCGCCGACGCCGGCCCGCTGCACGCCACGCACATAGGCGACGGCGATGCGCGAGGTCAGCAGCGGGTCTTCCGAGAAGCATTCGAAACCACGGCCGCTGAGCGGGGTGCGAATGATGTTCATGGTGGGAGCCAGGAGAACGTCCACGCCTTTGCTGCGGGCCTCGTGGCCCAACGCCGTCGCGATCTCTTCGACAAGACCAACGTCCCACGTCGCGGCGATGGCGACCGGGCAGGGCAGCGAGGTGGATGGATTGGAAGGATCGAAGCGCGTGCCTCTAACCCCGGCGGGGCCGTCGGATGTGAGCAGCGGACGCAATCCGACGGCGCTCTCGCCGTGCAGCGCCCAGGAGTCAGCGCCCGTCAACAGCCGGACCTTCTGCTCCAGGGTGAGCCGGGCGACCAGGCCCGACTCGTCGCCGCTGACACCTGTTGGGACGACGGTCATGGACGATCTCCTTGGGTGAGGTGAGTCGCGGCCGGCACGGTGCCGGCCGCGATGGATAACGGTCGGAAGGGTTAGGAAACCGGCTTTAGCTGCATCAGGATGTAGGGCATCTGCGGGTCGCTGGGTGAGGGGTTCATGTACGGATGCGATTGGTTGGGCCAACCGGTGTACTTCGCGCTGCTGAAGACGTTCCAGTCGGCACCGTAAAGCAGCGGTACGCCAGGCACGTCGGTCGACATGATCTTCTCGAGCGACTGGACGATCGGGTAGAGGGTTGCGGTATCGCTGGGATCGGTGCTCTCGTAGCTCCTGAGGGCAGCATCAGCTGCGGGGTTCGAATAGCCCTGGTAGTGAGCGACCGAGTTCGCGTCCGTGCTGTCGAGCCAGTTCTGGTACTGGATGTACGGGATGTTGCCGCCGTTGCCCCAGTGGATGGCCGTCTGCCACTGCGAGGGCTGCGACGTGATGTTGGTGTTCCAGTCCGAGTAGCCCTGCGCGGGCTTCGTGGTCACATCCATACCAAGGGGCTGGAGCTCCTGCGACATGAGGGCCGCGTTTTCCCAGTAGTCGGAGAACGGAACTGGGTCATAGACCGAGAACTTGATGATCTGGCCGCCCTTGGTCCAGCAGTTGGCGTTGCTCGTGCCGTCGCAGTTACCGCCTGACTTGAAGGTCCCGGTGCCGGCGTCGTAGCGGGAGGTGGCAGGAGGTGTCCAGCCGCCGTTCTTGAGGATGTCATACACGTCCATCCCCGCCGGCAGGCTCTGGGCCTTGGCCGTGGCCGCGTCGGGCACGCTGCCGCTGATCGAAAGGTCGTTCTTGAAAGTGCCATCCGACGGAAGGAAGGCGTTCTGGTTGGGCAGGATGAGCCCGCTCGATGAGCTCGCGGGATTCTCATAGCCCGACTCGCCCAGGAGGGCCAGTGCGTTGCGGTCGACTCCGTAGCTGACCGCCTTGCGCACCGCCACGTCTCCGATTCCAGTGGCGCCGCCGTTACCCGGGTTCAGGTTGAACCAGAGCGTGACCGTGCTGCCCGCGGCAAACCAGGCGTGGTTGGTCAGCGGGTTGAGGTTGACGAAGTTGGCGTAGACGTTCGGGATGTCGTTTCCGGCCCAGTCAAGCTGTCCGCTGACGAGCGCGTCGCTCGCCGCGGCGTTGGTCGCGATGGAAGGGGTGTCGATCTCGGATTCAGGCGGAGTGCCACCCCAGTAGTTCGGGTTCGGCTTCCACTTGATCAGCGAGCTCGAGTAGCTCGCCAGCATGAAGGGCCCTGTGCCGACCGGGACCTTGATCGTCATCGTCGGGTTGGCCGCGATCTGGTCTGCCACCGACGCCTTCATCATCATGGTGTTGCTGAGGATGTTGAACAGTCCGGTGAACTGCGCCGAGGCGAAGTGGAGCGTGACCGTGTTGCCGTTGACCGTCGGGTCCGACGCCTGGGTCGGAACGCCTCGGGTGTTGGCCTTCGGGTTCTCCATCATCTTGAAGGTGGCGGCGACGTCGGCCGGACCGAAGGCCGAGCCGTCGTTGAACTTCACGTTCTGACGGATCGTGACCTGCAGGTCTTTACCACCGTTCTGGAAGGCGAACGCCGTGGCCAGCCATGGGTGGTTGCCGGCCGCGGTTGCATCCAGAGCGTCCATCTCGTAAAGCGGCTCGTTGACCAGGCTCCGCGTGCCCATGCTTGACGTGACCGAGTTGTTGTCGTAGGGGTTGAAGTCTTCCGAGAAGGTGACCCCTGTCGTCGGCTCCGCGATGAGCGCTTTACCTCCCGCCGTGCTCGCGGTGTTGTTCGATTGGCAACTGCTCACCACAACGGCCAGTGCCGCCGCTCCGAGCAAGCCTTTGAAGAGTCGTCGATTCATAGATCTGTCACCTCCGTGACGCAATGCTGACGGTTGACGGCACACGACCACGACCCAGAACGCAAGCCTGAGCAGCCATCCCCCTGCTCATGGTTCGAGCGGTCCCGCCTAGCGGCGGAGACCGCAACGTCACAGCTACATCCATCCTTCCTCACCTCTTTATTGAGTCTTTGCCGAGTGATCCACCAGGGGTCGAAACAGGCCGTTGTCACCCGCCTTTCGTTCGGCGGGATCGGCGTGAAGCCAGCACGCAGCGATATGGCCCTGCGAGACGGCGAAGCTCGGCGGGGCCTGTTGCCTGCAGATATCCATCGCGTAGGGGCACCGCGGGTGAAACCGGCACCCGGTCGGCGGCGCGAGCAGGCTCGGCGGCGCTCCCCGCGCCGCGAGCTTCGGGGGCGTGGCGCGATCGGGGTCGGGCGCGGCGGAGAGCAATAGCTGCGTGTACGGGTGCGCTGCTTCGTCGGTGAGGCTCACGCTCGGCGCCGCTTCGACGAGCTGGCCGGCGTACATCACGACGATGGTGTCGGCCAGGTAGCGCGCCGAGGCGATGTCGTGGGTGACATAGAGGATCGCGAGGTGATCGCGATCGCGGAGGTCGGCCAGAAGGTTCAGCACGCCAAGGCGAATCGATACGTCGAGCATCGAGACAGGTTCATCGGCGAGCAGCACCCTCGGCCGGACCGCCAGCGCCCGGGCGATGGCAACTCTCTGTCTCTGGCCGCCAGAGAGCTCGTACGGGAACTTGTTGAGGTAGTGCGCAGCAGGCTCGAGGGCAACCCGCCGCAGAAGCTCTTCCGCCGCCTGGTCGACATGGCCGTCGGCGATGTGATGGATCTCGAGGGGTCGGACCAGTTGATGCCGCACGCGATGCACGGGGTTCAGCGAGGCGAACGGGTCCTGGAAGACCATCTGCACCTTCGCCGCGTAAGACCTCGGTCTGCCGGCGGGAGCTGGTGCACCATCCAGCAGCACCTCGCCCGCATCCGGTTTGATGATCCTGGCCAGCATTCGGGCGACGGTCGTCTTTCCGGCGCCGCTCTCGCCGACCACCGCGGTGACCTTTCCCGCCTCGAGCCGCACCGTGACCGCCTCCACGGCGTGCACGCGCGCCTTTCGGGTCAGCGGCCCGCGACCCTGCTTCACCCAGAACGACTTCGTGAGGTTGCGGCCCTCGAGCACGGCGCCGGCGCGCGTGGCGGATGTTCCGACAGGCGCCGCTCCGTTCATCAGCTCGCTCACCGGCTTGCCTCCGCCCGCGCGAGCCGCTTCGCCGCCGGTTCAGGCTTGGCGAGCTCCGGAGGGATGACGGCGGCGCCGCCTCTGTGAAGCCAGCACGCCACCTCGCGCGTCGACCCGTCGATGGGCAAAAGACCTGGCCTTTCCTCGCGACACTGCTGCATCGCCCAGCGGCAGCGCGGATTGAAGGCGCATCCCTTCGGCAGGTCATTGAGGTCGGGCGGAGACCCGGCGATGCCCTCCATGCGGTGGTGCGCGCCGTGCAGCGGCGGGAAGCAATTGAGGAGGCCGTGTGTGTAGGGCAGGCGCGGGGCATGGAACAGCGAGCCTGCAGGCGCACGCTCCATCAGGCGGCCCGCGTACATCACGGCGATCTCGTCCGCGAGCTCGACCAGGAGCGATAGGTCGTGAGTGATGAACAGGGTCGCGAAGCCGATGCGGTCGCGTAGGCCGATGAGCTCTTCGAGGATCTCCCGCTGCGTGACTACGTCGAGCGCGGTCGTCGGCTCGTCGAGGATGATCACCTGCGGCTCGAGGGCGATCGCCATCGCGATCATGGCGCGTTGGCGCATCCCACCGGAGAGCTCGTGGGGGTAGCTGCGCAGTCTGTCGGCGTTCATGCCCACCATCCCCAGCAGCTCGCCGGCCTTGCTCCACCGCGCCGCGCGTGACATGTGCGGGCGGTGCACGCGAAGGAGGTCGTCGAACTGGGCGCCGATGGTGATCACGGGATTGAGCGAGTCGAGCGCGCTCTGCAGGACGACCGCGATCTCGGACCACCTCACATCGCGAAGCTGCTGCAGGTCCGCGGCCAGCAGGTCGATGGTGCCGGTCGGCCCGTCCCCGCTGATCGGCTTGGAATGGAAGAGGACCTGACCACTCGTGATCACGCCTGGGGGCCGAAGTAGTCGGATGGCGGCAAGCGCGAGCGTGGTCTTGCCGCTGCCGCTCTCGCCGGCCAGGCCGAGGACCTGGCCGCGACGAAGGACCAGGTCGCAGTCCATGACCGCGTGGACCGCCGCGTCGCCGACGCCGTAGTCGACGCAGAGGCCACGAATCTCGAGGACCGGCTCCGCCCCGGATCCATTGAGCGAGCTGACCGCGGGCTTGGGCGCATCCAGCACCGTTCGCGCCACGGGGGTAAGCCCGAGGCGTGTGCTGGCGCTGATCCCGGCCTTCCGGGCGGCCTTCCGTGAAACGCCCGCGTTGCGCAGTCTCGGGTTGATGAACTCGTCGATGCCGAAGTTCAGGAGCGCAAGCCCGGTGCCGAGCAGGGCGACCATGATGCCGGGGGGAGCCCACCACCACCACCAACCGCTGCGCACGGCGTTGTTGGCGAAACCCTCACGTAGCATCTCGCCCCAGTTCCAGAGTCCGGGGGGATACGAGGTCGGCGACCCGGCGAGGCCGAGGAACGCGATCGCCACATAGGCGCCGATCGCCGCCAGGGTCGTGAAGAGAAATGACGCCGCGACGATCGGGACCAGGTTGGGCAGTACCTCGACCAGGATGATGCGCAGACGCCCTTCACCCGAGACTCGCGCCGCCTCGACGAAGTCCCGGTTGCGAAGCGAGAGCGTCTGTGCTCGAAGCGTGCGCGCGCTGTACGCCCAGGTTGTGACCGCGATGATCGCGGCGACCAGGAGGATGCTCGAGCCGGCGCTCGGAACATAGTCCGCCAGCACGATCAGCAGCGGAAGGCCCGGTATGGCGAGGAAGACGTTCGCCACCAGTGACAGGCCTTCGTCCGTCCCGCCGCCGGCGTAGCCCGCCGTGACACCGAACAGGATCGACAGAACCGTGGCGATCGCGGCCGCCAGCAGGCCGACGACGAGGGTTGCCTGCGTGGAGGCCAGGACCTGGGACAGCGCGTCCTGGGCGAAGACCGTGGTGCCGAGCCAGTGCGCGGCGGACGGCGGCAATGGGAGCGGGTAGTAGTTCGCCGGGAACGGGGTGCCTGGACCGGTCCCGCCGACGAGCACGTGCTGGACCCAGTTCTTTTCGTCGGTCGCGTTCGGCGAGTAGGGCGCCGCCCAGCGGCCGATGATGGCGACCACTCCGAAGAGTGCCAGGATGACGAGGCCCGCGATGACCTTCGGCGAGCGCGGCAGCTGGAGAATCCGCGTCCTGTGGAACCCCACGCTGCTGGGGCCGCCGGCGGGCGCGATCTTGGTCAGAGACGTGGGGCTGATCGTCATGTCTTCACGCGATCTGCCGCGCTCTCGGATCGATGAGCACGTACACCACGTCGGCCAGCAGGTTGGCGGCTAGCACCACCAGGGTGATCACGACGAAGATGCCCTGGACCAGCGAGTAGTCCAGCTTTCCGAGGGCGTCGTACAGGTGAAAGCCGATGCCCGGATAGTTGAAGACGATCTCGACGAGGATCTGACCGGAGACGACCAGGCTGATGGCGATCGTGAAGTTGGAGATCACCGGCAGGAGCGCGTTGCGCGCCGCGTACCAGATCACCCTTCGCGTGGGAAGGCCTTTGGCCGCGGCCATCAGGACGAAGTCCTCGTCCATGGTGGTGATCATCTGGTTTCGCATCGACACGATGAATCCGGCGATTGAAGCGAGGACGACGGTCGCGACCGGAAGGATCGCGTGCATGAAGACGCTCGCGAGGTAGGGCCCGTTGAGCCCGGGCGTAGTGGTGTAGATGTCGTAGCCGAACAGGCTCGGCAGCCAGCGGAGCATCGTCCCGGTCTGGCCGAAGAAGAGGACGAGCACGAGGGCCAGGAAGAAGTACGGAATCGCCTGGAAGAACGTCGCGCCCGGCATGACCCAATCGACCCACGAGCCGCGACGCCAGGCCACCAGGGTGCCGAGGGTCGTGCCGGCAAGAAAGCTGATCGCTGTCGCCACCCCCAGTAGGACCAGGGTCCACGGAAGGTACGAGAGGATCAGGCTGCCGACCGGCGCGTTTTCGGACCACGAATGGCCGAGGTTGCCCTGGGCGAGATTCCCGAGATACTCGACGTACTGGGCCCACAGGCTCTTGTGGACGTCGAAACCGAGCTGCTCCTGGATCGCCAGGATGCACTGCGAGTTGCAGTTGCCCGATTGCGATGCTCTCGCGACGGCGCTGGCGACCGGGTTCCCAGGCACCACACGCGGGAGAAGAAAGCTCACCGTGATGGCCACCCAGGCGGCGAGGATGTACACCGCGAGCCTGCGCAAGATTGCACTCATCGGTGCCCGTCCTTGACGACCGGGTCGGTTCCCGACACACGGGTTGATCCGGGTGCGCAACCACAGCTCTCGCGTACGACAAGCTCGACAGCGAGCACGGTGTCGGCGTTGCCGCCGCCTTCGCTGATCCGCGAATAGAGAATGTCGAACGCCATGGCGCCGAGCTCCTGCATGGGCTGGCGAATCGTCGTCAGGGGCGGGTGCAGGTGGCGAGCGACGGGCACGTCGTCGAAGCCTGTGATCGCAACGTCTTGTGGCACGCGGAGGCCGCGCTGGGCGAGCGCGTGTATCACGCCCAGGGCTGTCTGGTCGTTGGCACACAGGATTGCTCGCGGGAGCTTTCGGCCGGCGTCCAGCAGCGACGCGACAACGTTGGCGCCGCCCGCGGCGCTGTAGTTGCCCTGCCAGGCGGGCCCGGTGTCGATTTCGGCGCCGGCCGCGGCAGCCTCTGTTGCGAATGCGTGCAGACGTGTCCTGTTGTCGGGGCTGTCGCTGCGTCCCGTGACATAGCCGAGGCTCCGGTACCCGTGTTCGATCACGAGGTGACGGACCAGCGCTCGAATCCCCGACTCGTTGTCACAGCGGACATTCAAGGACGCGGCGGTTGGGCTCCCGGCCAGGGTCACGATTGGGACCATGTCCGCCAGCCGGGCGATACCGACCGCCGAGAGCATCCTGTCGTGGAGGATCAGGCCGTCCGCCTTGCCGGCCAGCGCGGCAATCCGCGCCGCCACGTTGTCGTCGTTGAACCCGACGGAGCTGACGAGAAGGTCGAATCCGCGACGCCGCGCACCGACCTCGATGCCCCGGTTGATGACGTCGATGAAGAGAAAGCTCTCGTCCTCGCCTTCGAAGAGCTCCTCACCTCCACGCCGGAAGACGACGCCGATCACCTCTTTCAGCCCGTTGGAGAGAGCTCGCGCGGCGCCGTCGGGCACGAAGCTGAGCTCGCGAACCGCCTGCATCACCCGCTCGCGGGTCTCGGCACGGGGGCTGCCCAGACCATTGAGGACACGGGAGACGGAAGCGATTGAGACACCCGCGCGACTGGCGACGTCATAGATCGTCAGCGTCCCTCTGGCTTTCTTCGGCTCCGCCAATTTCGCCTGGTCCCCATCCTTCGGCTCCGTTTGGCTGGCTCTGTAAGCGCTTACCGGTAAGCGCTTACGCACCCTATCACGGCTGTGGGATTCGCGCAAGAAATACTTCGTGTCAGGGTGACGAAGGTGGCCGGCGGTCCCACGTGGCATCCGCACGCGCACGTGGAAATCGGTCGATCTGTACGGAATCCCATCCAGAAACCCCGCCGGTCGGCGCGGTCGCACGAAGGCAAGGGATACTGAACCCCCGTTGGCCGAAATGACGCCGAACGCGCAACAGCAACCGGCCACGGAGATGCCCAGGTCCGTCGTATGGGGACTGCTTGCGCTCGGTCTGCTTGTGCTCTTCTTCGTTCTGCCGCACGACATCGAGGGCGACGGCAGGCTTCGCTTTGAAGCTCTCCAGGGATGGCTCGCGGGCCATGGGATACCCAACACGAAGTACCCCCTGGTCGGATCGCTTCCTGCGCTTCCGCTGATGCTCCTGGGTCAAGCCGGCGCGCCAACCGAATGGTTGGTGTCTCGCTACAACGTCATCGTCTACGCGGCGGGTCTCGGCCTCCTGTACTGGATGCTGCGCGGGCGCTTGCCGAATGACGTGCTGGCGGCCTTCCTGCTACTGCTGGGAACTACGGCCATGCTTCCGAACTCCCTCACAGGCTTTGGCGCCGAGACGTTCAGCGCGATGACTGTAGGCGCCGGTTTCGCGGCGTGGTCGACCGGCCGCTGGAAGCTGGGGACGGTGCTGCTCGGCCTCGGTGTCGCCAACCTGCCGGCGAGCTTTGCCGGCCTGGCTCTGGCCATGGGTTGGTGGGCGTGGCGCATGAAGCGGATCAGGGCGTTGGCGCCGCTCGCCGTGGCCGCGGGGATCTGGCTGCTCGAGAGCGCGCTGCGCCGCAAATCAGCTCTTTCCACCGGCTACGAGAACGATCACGGATTTCCGACGCTCCTGCCATATTCCGGGCTGCCCGGCTTCAGCTATCCGACCTTCTTTGGCGTGCTGTCGCTTCTCTTTTCTTTCGGGAAGGGGCTGCTCTTCTTTGCGAGCGGACTGTTCCTGGCCTTCGGGCGCGGCCTCGACGCATTGCGGTCCGTCGGGCAGGTCCTTGGCATGTGGATCCTGTACGTGGCCGGCATGGTGCTGGTCTACGGCAGCTGGTGGGCGTGGTACGGCGGGTTCGCATGGGGGCCTCGCTTTCTGACCTTCGCCTCGCTGCCCGCTTCGCTCCTGCTGGCTGCGCAGGTCCGGCGGCCACCGCGAACCCTGCTTGCAGCCACGGTGGTGCTGGCGGCTGTGGTGCTATCACTCTGGGTCGGCATCGATGGTGCAACGTTCGGCCGATTCGCGCAGACCACCTGCACTGCCAATCACTATTACCTCGAGTCCTTCTGCTGGTACGTGCCGGAGTTCAGCGTCCTCTGGACGCCATTCGTATTTCATGGCCGGCCTTCGCCGGCGGATTACTTGCTGATCGCCTACGCGGTGGGCGTGACCGGCTACCTCGCCTATCCCCTGATCCGCCAATGGATTGTCACCGCCCGGCAGGACATTGGTCTTGCGTGGACTGCTTACGGGAACCGAGGGCGCTGGGGGCTTTGATGCTTCCGACGGGAGAACAGTTTGCAATCAACTTCGGTCCGTACCGCGCGGTCGTAACAGAGGTCGGCGCCACCTTGAGAGGGCTCTGGTACGGCGAACGGCCGCTCATCTGCGGATTCGGGGAGGAAGCGGCGATGCCGGTGCATCGCGGAGCGATACTCGCGCCCTGGCCGAATCGAATCGGAGACGGCAGGTACGAATGGGGTGGCGAACCTCACCAGCTGCCCATCAACGAGCCTGAGCGCCGGTGCGCGCTGCACGGACTGGTCGCCTGGTTGCAGTGGAGCTGCGAGGAACGCGATGAGCGATCGGTGACCCTGTCTTGTGTGATCTGGCCGCAGCCCGGTTATCCCTTCGTGGTGGGGTTGAGCGTGATCTACCGTCTCGCCGCTGATGGTCTGACGATCACCCTCTCCGCTGACAACCGCGGCTCGACACCCGCGCCCTACGGATGTTCGATCCATCCCTACCTGGTCGCTGGTCCCAAACCGATGGAGAGCTGGAACCTCCGGCTTCCGGCAGCGTCGTTCGTAACGGTGGATCCTACCCGCCTCCTGCCCACGGGCAAAGCCTCGGTGGCGGGCACCGACTTTGATTTTCGAAACGGTCGTGCGATCGCGAGCAGCGTCGTCGATCATGCGTTCACAGACATTGAATTCGACGAATCAGACATGTGCGATGCGCTGGTGACCGCGGAAGACGGTTCTGGGGTGGCGATGACGTGGGACCGGCGCTGCGGTTGGGTTCATGTTCACACCGCCGATCGCCCGGAGGCCGAATACAACCGAGCGGGCCTGGCCATCGAGCCGATGACATGTCCTCCAGACGCTTTCCGCTCAGGCGAAGGCCTTCAAACGCTCCAGCCGGGCGCCACCGTTCAGTCCTGGTGGCGGTTGGCGTACGCCCCACCCCTCCACGAGCGAGCCGGTCGTGTCCGAAGTTGAGCAGCTGACGGAACCTGTCGCCTTCCACGGGGAGGGACCCGTCTGGTCCCCTGGGTGGGGTGGTCTGAAATGGCTCGACATGCTGGCAGGCGACATCCTCACCCTGTTGCCGTCGGGCGACGTCGAGAGGCGGTCGGTCGGCGCGGTGGCGGCCGCCATTCGACCTCGTGCAGCAGGCGGCGCTGTCATCGCAACCGAGCACGGTTTCGCGATCGATCGAGGTGATGGCGCGCCGATCGATCACCTGCCCGACGCATTTCACGACCGCGGGCTGCGGATGAATGAGGGTGGCTGCGACCCGGACGGCCGCTTCTACTGCGGCTCGATGGCCTGGGACAAAGCCGAAGGACGTGGATCCCTGTACCGACTCGATACACGGCGAAACGTGACCGAAGTCCTGGCGGGCGTGACGATCTCGAACGGGCTCGATTGGAGCCCGGACGGGAGCCTGGCCTATTACGTCGACAGCGCGACCCAGCAAATCGACGTGTTCGATTACGAGTCAGATCCGGGCCTTTTGCGGCGCCGCTCCTTTGTGCGAATACCGGATGCGAACGGCGCCCCGGACGGCTTGACGGTCGATGCGGATGGTTTCGTATGGGTGGCCCTCTGGGGCGGCTCGGCGATCCATCGCTATCGACCCGATGGCGTTCTCGACGGAGTCGTGAGAATGCCGGTGAGCCAGGTCACAGCGATCACCTTCGGCGGTCCGCAGCTGGATGAGCTCTTCATAACCACCTCACGCGAAGGGCTTCCAGATGGAGCCGAGCCGAGCGCCGGGGCGCTGTTCCGCCACCTGCCGCACGTGAAGGGACAGCCGGTCAGAACTTATGCGGGCTGATGAGCTCGCGGACCGCGGTGCCTCGCCCGCATTCCGGCTTCCGAAACCGGTGGTGCTGGTCTTCATGGGAGTGTCCGGCAGCGGGAAAACGACCGTCGCCGGCCTGCTGGCCAACCGCCTGGGTTGGCCTTTCGCGGAGGGCGACGACCTGCACCCTCGATCGAACATCGAGAAGATGAGGGCGGGACAACCCCTGACCGACGCAGACCGCCGGCTGTGGCTCGCGGCTGTTGCGGACTGGGTTCGCGCGCGCCTCGATGCCGGCCAAAACGGGCTCATCACCTGTTCGGCTCTCAAGCGCTCTTATCGAGACCTGATCGATCAGCGCGGTTCGGGTGTCGTGTTCGTGTTTCTCGCCGGCTCAAAGGCGACCGTTGCGCCGCGCCTGGCCGCGCGGCAATCGCACTTCATGCCCCCGAGCCTGCTCGACAGTCAGTTCGACGACCTCGAGGATCCCGAACCGGACGAGCCGCACATCCGGGTGACATCGACCCACCCCCAGCCGTGATCGCGAATGGACTCATGCGCAAGCTCGGCTTGAGTGATCGTGTTTAGTTCGTCACCTCGGCGAGCCGCCGCGCCGGGAACCGGCGTTCGGCGTCGGACGTCGTGAGCGCCTGCGACGTCTTCTAGCCGCCGAGACGATGCACTGTCAGCACGTAGTCGGAGGGCTCGACGAACGCATCTTGATCCCAGGTCGACCAGCGCTCGATCAACTCCAAGCCTGAAGCCTGAGCCCAATCGGCAAACAAGGCCGGCGAGCACCCGTCCGGCACGACCGAATAGCCAGCAATGAGGCGACCTGCCGGCCCCAAATGCCCTACGAGGTTTTCGAGGGCCCGCCGCCGCGACCCCGGATTGACGAAGTTGATGACGTTGCCGGCCAGCAACACGATGTCGAATGTGCGGCCGAGCTGGATGACGCTGATGTCTCCCTGGATCCACGACACCGAAGGGCAACGAGCACGGGCGGTCTCCAGCATCTCGGCGTCGAGATCGACGCCTACGACATCGACGCCCCGGCGGAACAGTTCCCTGCCCACCCGACCGGTGCCGCATCCGGCGTCGAGGACGCTGCCGGGCGAAAAGCGCATGACGAAGTTGGCCTCGCCGTGGACGTCCTCGCCCGCTGCGGCTCGCAACTCGTATGTGCGCTCATACCTGTCTCCCCGGCCGAGTCTCGACTCCACGCGATGATTCTGCCTGACCTTTGCCAGTTGGATCGCCAGTGCCTTCCAACCTCGGATTGGCTGCCGAACTGAGTCCCCCATATGCTCTCTTCCCGTGCGCCGGATGCAGGACGTCATGGGGATGCCGGTGACGGCTAATGTGGTCGGTGACTCGGTGGAGCCGGCCGCCCTCGACGAGGTGTTCGCGGAGTTCGAGCTGCTCAACGGCATCTTCAGTCCGTTCATCGAAACCAGCGCTGTGAGCCGCATCAACCGCGGCGAGCTGGTGCCCGAGGAAGCCCGCCACTTGATGAACCAGGTCGTCAACCTCTGCCGGCAGTACGAGCGGGCGACAGACGGCTACTTCTCCGCCTGGATCGACGGACGATTCGACCCATCGGGATTGGTCAAAGGCTGGGCGATTGATCGCGCGTGTTCGATTCTCGACAGGCACGGATATCACGATTTCTATGTCGATGCGGGGGGCGACGTGCAGACGCGCGGTCTACGCAGCGCAGGCCAGCCCTGGCGCGTGGGCATCAGGAATCCGCTGGAGCGCGACAAATTCGCATGCGTGGTCCTCGTCAGCGGGAGCGCAGTCGCCACATCAGGGACCTACGAGAAGGGCGAGCACATCATCGACCCGCATTCAGGCGAGCCGGCTGCTGCCCTCCTCAGCTTTACCGTCGTCGGTCCCGACATCCTGCAGGCGGACGTCTTCGCGACGGCCGGCTTCGCGATGGGAATGGCAGGCCTGGACTTTATTCGGAAGACATCGGGCTATGAGGCGTTCGCCATCGACAGGCAACTTCGTGCATGGTCCACGCCGGGGTTTGGGGCACTGCGTGAGGCGCCACCCGTCGCCGGAGAGGGTGAACGAGCCGGCCCGGGTGAGGCTGGCGAGGATGAAAAAGGCACGGGCGACGATGCTCCACTCCCGCTTCCCAGCGATCTCTAAGCAAGGTTTTCTAGATTTGAATTCAGTTTGAGTCTGCCCGCAGCCCGCATCAAGAACGCAGCCGCGACTCGCGAGTCACCCAGCCGCCCATCCTGGCTGACGCCTGGGTTTGCATATTTCGTCCTCGTCGCCAATGCGTTCGTGATCCTTGGATTCTGGTGGCTAAGCTCAGGCTTCGAGATCGCCCGGAGCTCATCGGACTTCTTCAATGGGGTGGGTAGGGTGACCGGCCTACTGGGAACCTACCTCGCGCTGTGGCAGCTGCTCCTGATGGCGCGATTGCCATGGTTGGAGCGCTGCTTCGGTTTAGAGCGAATGACGGTGCTGCATCGGTGGAATGGCTATCTGGTGCTCGGCCTGCTCCTTGGCCACGGCGTGTTCCAGACTCTCGGCTATCAACTGGGCGACGGCAAGGACGTCGCCGGCCAGCTGGCTGATTTCATCACCAGCTACCAAGGCTTGCTTGGAGCAATCGTCGCCCTAGGTTTGTTCGTCGCCATTGTCGTGATGTCGGTGACCATCGCCAGGCGGCATCTCGCGTATGAGACCTGGTACTTCATTCACCTCTACGCATATCTGGCTATCGCTCTCGCCTTCAGCCATCAGATAGCCACCGGTGTCGACTTTGCGGGCAATCCGCTGTTCATCGCGTACTGGTACGCGTTGTATGCCGCAACCATCGGCTCCCTGATCGTGTTCAGAGTGCTGGAGCCCCTGGCCCTCTACTCTCGGCACCGGTTTCGTGTGCAGAGCGTCGAGAAGGAGGCGCGCGGCGTGTTCTCGGTCTACATCACCGGCCGAGACCTCGACCGGTTCGGGCTCGAGGCGGGACAATTTGCGATCTGGCGGTTTCTCGACGCCAAGCGCTGGTGGCAGGCGCACCCGTTCTCGCTTTCCGCCGTCCCAGACGGACGGCGTCTGCGTATCACCATCAAGAACATCGGTGATTTCACGGCTGGCGTTCACGCGTTGAGGCCCGGCACTCCAGTGCTCATCGACGGACCGTTCGGCAAGTTCACCGAAGCTCCGGCCTCTCCGAAGGTGCTGCTTATCGCCGGAGGGATCGGCATCACGCCGATACGTCCACTGGCGGAGGGGATGGCGGCGGACGGCTTCGATGTGAGGGTGCTGTACCGCGCTCACGGCGAGGGCGATCTTGTGTTCAAGAAGGAGCTGGATGCTCTGGCGGCCGGCCACGGGGTCCACGTCGACTACCTCCTGACGCAGAGTGGCGGACGCCAGTTGAACCGCGAGTCGTGGTTTGCACCGTCGACCATTCGCAGGCTGGTCCCGGACATAGCCGATCGCGCCGTATACGTTTGCGGGCCATCCGGGATGATGAGGCTGCTGCAGTCATCGCTGGAGGCAGTCGGTGTGCCCCCTGAGAGAATTCGTACGGAGGTATTTCGCTTTCAGTGAAAAGAGCTTTGATTGCGACCGGCATCACGATTGCGGGCCTGGCGGCGATCGCCGGTTACCGAGTCTCGCCACAGCCGCTTGGCGCCGTGGCGGCAGTGCCACCCACGCCATCTCCCAGCCCTCCGGCGACGCCTTCGCCTGGCGCCCCCGCCGCGACGCCATCCACATCTCCCTCGCCCTCGCCGGCGGCGGCGGTGAGTGGGTCATTCACCGGTTCTGACTTTCCCAACCGATTCGGCGACGTAATCGTGCGCGTGGTCATCACGAACGGGCACCTCAGCGACGTGCAGGCCGTTCAGCTGCCCAGCGACCGTGCACGATCGGCGTACATCAGCCAGGTCGCGGGCCCGATGCTCAGATCAGAGGTGCTTCAGGCACAGAGCGCGAACATAGACATCATCAGCGGCGCCACTTATACGAGCCAGTCGTATGCCCAGTCGGTCGAGTCCGCCCTCCAACAAGCACATTTGGGCTAACGCCTTCGGTCCTGAACCCGCCGAGTGTGGCGGGGATGCATGGGAATCGAACCCACCCAGGACGCCTCCACAGCGCCCGCAAACGGTTTTGAAGACCGCGGGGCTAGCGTCCGCAGATGTCCATCACAGTCCGCCCGGGTTCAATCTTTCCTGTTGGCATTCCATAGTTGTGCGCCATCGTCCGCAGTCGTCCGTGGGCTTGGCTGTCTTCTTGGCTGTCGTCCTGGCTGTTGGCAACCCAATTGACCGCAGTCTGACGGTTGAGTCGTTCATCTAGCGACGTCAATGAGGTCAGTTCGTGCACTCAGCGGTCATCAAGCGTGAGGCCTATTGGCGCCCTCCGCCCCCCATCGTGAGTAAGAATGCGCTGTCTTCGACCCCGGTCACCATGTGCTGGAGATTGGGGGCAAGCGCAGTGAGGTCACCTCGCACCATCTCGATGGTGCGGTCCTCGAGCGAGACTTGGATTGTCCCCTCCAGAACGCGCAGAGTGATCGGTCGCGCCGTCTGGTGTTCCGCAAGGTGCCCGCCCTTCGGCAGAGCGATGAGTACTACTCCCAGTCCGGGGCGATTGACGATCGTGGCCGAAGCATGATCGTTGCGCTTGTACGAGTCCGAGTCCCGGAGCGCATTCAGTTCTGTCTCGAGGTTCACCGTAATCACCGGAGCCGAGATTCGCTCAGCCGGCCTAGTGCGGGGATCGCGGTCTGATCGGTGGCGCTCCGTCATGATTCCACTCCTTTGATGATTCGAGACGCAGGTCGAGTAAGGATCACACCTACTCTGGTTGGACCTTTCGCGCCCCCGCGGACCAGCACCAAACTACTACGCCGACTCGATGGCCGCCACGAGATCCGCGACAGGCGATGTTCTGCCCGGCGCGACCCGCTCGATCCGGGCCGGCTTCGGGTTATGGCGTAGCACCCAGGCCTCGGTCGGCAGGCGGTCGGCTTCGGAAACGAATATCTGGCTGGCTCGCGAAGCCTGCGCCTCCTCTTCAAGTCGCTTGACAAGCCCTTCAGCGCGGCGGTCAGCCGCCGGCAAGGCGCGGATGCGCGCGACGAGAGTGGCCTCCGCCTGACGCTGCCTCCCGAGCACGGTGAGCAGCATTGAAGCGGCGCGGCGAATCGGCCCCGCACCCGAGACAGGAAGTTGAAGCGCGAGGGTCGATAGCGTTTCGGTAACACGACTCACATCGGCGTGGTTGAGACCAATCGAGCTGCTCGATTCCGATTCGATCGAAACCAGCGGGAGCAAGACCTTCTCCTCTGCGCTCAGGCGCGGAATCAGGTCGCCCACCATGAGGTCCACAAGGTTGGTCAGAACAGCCGGCAGCGTCTGCGGTGACGCTGTCGTCAAGGATTCCGCGGCGGCTTCGATCGGTTGCCAGAATCGGGCAAGCCCGCCATCGGTCGCAGCGTTCATCTTCTAATCACGAACGGCTGGTGGAGCGGCGGCGGGTCATGGGCGGATGAGTGTGAGGAGCATCACCGTCGGTTCCTTGGCAACGAGCGAATGGGGCGTGCCCGGCGACATGTGCAGCCAGAAACCAGGTCCGGCATCGAACTCCTCACCATCGGCAATGACGCCCAAGCGGCCCACCAGGACCTGGACCACGGCTGCCTGTGCCGCCTGATGCTCCGTCAGTCCCTCGCCGGCGTCAAAGCCGAAGACGGTTACGTTAAGCCTCTCGTCGCGATGGATCACCTTGGACACAACTGCGCCAGGCTGGACTGCGACCGCGGCTGCGGAATCGGCTATCGCTATATGTGGCATGAGCGCTCCTCGCGAATTCTGGATTACCGAGAACCTTACGCGCGAAACGGCGCATGCCTTGGCGTACCCGTGCACCTCCTAGCGCGGGCAAA
>DATBZR010000128.1:0-2667 GCA_036513095.1 Candidatus Dormiibacterota bacterium
GAGCGGCATCAGGAGACCGGCGAACCGGCCTGGGGGAAGAAGGACCGGCTCGACGACCCGCCGGGCGTGGGGATGCGCGATCCTGACGCGGCGCCGGAGATCCTGGGCGGCGTCTGACGCGGCCACGATAGCGCAGCGCGAAGAGAACCGTTTGAGTCTGCACTTCGGCTGACCGGCGTCGTCACTCGCCAAGGCGATGGCTGGAAGATCGTCCAGTCCCATCTCTCGTTCCCGGCAGAGGCGCAGGAGCCCGGAAGCTCGTTCTGAGACTCAGCTGCGCGAGCGCCGGCTGACTGCTGCGGGCGTTGGCGTCGGGCGATCAGCTGCAGGCTGCTGCCGCCACCAGACGAGAGCGGCGATCAGACGCTGACACGACGGCAAGTTAGCGTTCACGCGTTCCATTGTTCGACTGGGTCTCTGAGGATTGGCGCGCGGCGATTGGACTGGCTTCGGATGATCTGGTCCTGGCAGAGCTGGATGCCTTCCTGACGGCCGAGCGGGCAAGGCACGAGGTCTATCCGCCGGCTGCAGATCTCTTCGCGGCACTCCACATCACGCCGTACACGGCCGTGCACGCCGTCATCGTCTCAGCCTAGCCTTCGGTGCTTCCCTGCCGCAGGGCCTCGATGACCATCTCGGGTGTCGGGAAGCCGCCGTCCCGCGCCATCGAGTGGATGAGCTCGCCGTCCACCCACACCTCGAAGGTGCCATCGATCCAGGGCACGAACTCGATCGACGCGAACTCAGCTCGTCGCTGCGTCATCAGCGCCTCCGCCAGCGCGAGTGCCTGAGGCTCGTAGCCGCACTCGGCGCAGTACGTGATCCTGACCTTGGCCGTCACGCAGGCTTGGGGGCTTGTGTGACAGCGGCGGCTGGCGCCTGATGAGGCACACGCTCACCGATCTGCGGCGCGCGAGCCGTGCAGTCACGCAGCGCGAGAATGAGCTGCTGTTCGGCCCAAGGTCTCCAACTGCGGCGACGTTCGTTCGTAAGCGATCTGAGGCGCTCGCGGACGTCATCGGGCAGCGTGCTCGGGGACTCGTCCGGCGATCCGAACTCCGGATGTCCGGCGTAGATCTCGCGGAGGTCTTCCTCGCGCCGTTCGGTGACCGCCACCGGTCGCTCGATCAGGACGCCCACCTCCCGCCAGCCCTCGTCGAAGCAGGCAAGTACGGGGATCGATTCGAAGCGGCCGCGGTTCAGATATCGGTCGATGAGGTCCCGGTTCTGATCCTTGATGAAACACCGAAGCTCGAGCGCAGGACCGACCTCCTCTGCGAGCGCAGCCACGACCGGAAGGTTCGCGACCACGTCGCCGCACCAGTCCTCCACGAAAACCGCGACATGGAGGGGCTTGAGCGACCGGAAATACGTTGCGTCCCGGGGGTCGAGCTTCACCCCGGCCTCGATCTCCTCGAGCGCGTCCCGGTTCCGGGTCATCTGGGCCTTGAACTGTTCGTAGGTCAACCCTGTCGCGAAGCGCTCAGCGTCCACGCAGCCTCACCTCCCTTCCGATTGTTTACGCGGTCGACCAGCAGCGTACACCGCGTATTGCTGACCGCCCCACGGTGCTCGACGAGGCGAGCCGAATCAACTTCGACAACCCCCGTCGCCTGAAGCACCGTGAACTACCCGGCTGTCCGCGCTGAAGTCCGGGCCGCAGAGCTTGAGAAGCGCACGGCAGGAGACGACGATGACCGACGATCCCGCCGGGCCGGTCATCGATCCTCCGGGGTCGTCACGCGCGGAACAGCCCCCACCCTATCAGTGGATCGTGCGGCTTGCGGCGCGGGCGACCGCGGGTCAGGCAGCGGGCCGCTCGTAGAGCACGAGTTGCCAGATCAGCGTCTTCCGGTGGAGTCGCTTTGCGAACCCGTGAGCGGCAAGGATCGCGTCGACGTCAGCGGCGCGATGGAGATACACGCGAAATGGCGACCCCGAGAGCCTGAGCTGGGCGTTCTCTAACGCGGTGCCCACCCGGCCAAGCCATGAGTCGCGCGGGTAGACGAGGCCATACCGCCGACGCGCCAGGCTCGCCGATCGATCGACGAGCACCCCCATATCCGCGTAGCAGCAGATGACCCGGTCAAGCGCGACAAGATCGGCGGGCTCGATCGCATCGGCGAGCGCGACGAAGTCGCCGCCGAGGTAGCGGACGCGGTCGGCATGGCCCTGCCGTTCGGCCTCCCCCCTCGCGACCGAGATGTAGGCGCGAGACGCGTCCACGTCGACTGCGGTCGCGGCCCCGGACCGCAAGAGCTCGTTGTGGACCGCACCCACTCCACCGCCGATCTCGAGGACGGTGTTCCCGTCGATTCCCCCCGCGGCGAGGGCCTCGATCAGCGCGCGAGTCAGACCTACGGGCCCTTTCTGACGGTAGGCGCGAAGACGCTTGGCCACGTGGCGTGCGTCGAACTGGCGATCGAACGGGGAGTCGCCGGGTGAGCAGCAGTCCATGGCGCCGATCCTAGCAGCCGCTCCGGCTTCGCCCGACCCAACACTATCTGCTCATGGTGTGGGGTAGTGCCACGAGCCGTCGCCGTGGGATGGCCTACCCACATCTGTCAGTCTGAGCCGCTGGTCCCGCGTTCCTCGATCACGTGCTCCTGGAGCCCCGCCCGTTCCTTGGCCCGCCGAGCAAGAATCCTTGCTCGGCGTTGCAGGTAG
>DATBZR010000129.1:0-2766 GCA_036513095.1 Candidatus Dormiibacterota bacterium
TGGCGTCCAGACCCTGATGTTGGAGCCAGTGACTGGACAGGTGTTTATCTCAGTCTCATCGGCACGTCGCCGCGAGCAGTTGGGTCTGGGACGTCTCTGCGCTAAATCTCCTTGGCAACGGCATATTGGAGGCTTGTGGCGTGCGATGGGAGCCGAGTAGCGCTCGGACTTTGACAACACCTATGCGGGTGTTTATGAGATGTCGGATGCGTAGGTGCCTCTAGAGCGGCCGGCCAGTCGAGTGCGGTATGGCCGGCCGTTGGACTGCGTTCGATCTTGGACTAGCCGGTGGTCGCGACGTCGATCACGTTGCTGTACCCGCCGCTGTAGGGGAACCGGGCCTGGCCTTGGGGGGCCTCTGCGCGGAACGGGAACCGCCCGACGGCCCCTTCGAACTGGTAGACGACCGTGAAGCGCCCGTCGCGGTCGGTGCGCGTGGTGTGGAATGGCTCCCAGTGGCGGCGGTAGTACACGAGCAGATCGACCAGGGCGCCTTTCGGCGGGATCGGCCCTTGCACCTTGCCGGTGAGGATGATCGTGCCGTTGGGGGTCGTGCGCCGGGGAGCGATTCGCAGCTGCACACCGGCGGCGACGGACTCCCGAATGTTCGCCTGGGCGGCATAGCCCGCGTCGGTGAACGCTCGGTAGGCGAGCACGATCATCCGCGATGACCCCGTCGGCACCGTCGCGGTGAAGCTGCCATCGGCGCGGGTGTGGGCCTGGCTGATCGTGCCAGCCGATGCTCCGTCTGTCGCGCGTTGGATCACGTCGAGGGTGGCGTCGCCGATCGGGTGTCCCTGGCTGTCCAGCAGCCGCCCGGTGAGCTCCAGCGCGCTATGGACGACGGATGAAAATCAAGGGGCCCGGGCTGGGTTTCGGTCGGATTTTGCGAGGAGTTTGGCTATCGGATCGGTTGGGGACGCTCGTCGGAGGGCGGCAGATCGGCTCCTGTGGCGTCGGTTTGGGAGCGATGGTTGCTCGACGGGCGCGATGCGCCGGGTTTTGGGCGTGCGGGGTCCGTGCCGGCGGGCTGCCGGGGTCTTGCCGGAACGGCCGTCGTGTGAGATCTTTTGTGGTGGGCGCGAGTGACTGACGTAGCGAAGCGCAGACGTCAGGGGCTTGTGGTCTGCCGCGCGGCTTTGCCCTTCGAGGGCTTCTTTGATGCGCGCCCCGGTGTCACGCTCGCGCCCACGTTCGCCGTCTGCGCGGCGTGCCAGTCGCGGACGGTGCGCGCATAGGCGACCTCGGCCTGGCGGGCGAGCTCGCGCTCGGCTTGACGGACCGCGGTGTTGGCGCTCCAGATGCCCGCTGCGTTGGCGCTGTAGCGCGGGGCGCCGGCGGTGATCTCCAATCGCCGCAGCTTCTTCTTGGTCAGCGAGGGCTGGGCATATGCGTAGTCCTCTTCACGCCTGAGCAGACACCAGAACAGGCACGCGAGCTTTCTGGCGGCGGCGACGATCGCGACGGAGTGTCCACGGCGTGCGCGGATGCGCTCATAGAAGGCGTGTAGCGGGCCGGGCTGGCGCACCGCGCTCCAGCACGCCTCGACCAGCGCGTGGCGTGCGCGGAGCGAGCCTTGCTTTGAGATGTGGCCGTGGGTTGCCGGGCCGGACCCTGACTGGCGAACGCGTGGATCCAGGCCGAGGTAGCCAACGAGCTTGCGCGGATTCTGAAAGCGGTGGATGTCGCCGATCGCTGCGAGGAAGCTCGCGGCGACGATCACGTTCACCCCGGGCACGCCCATCAGCCGCTTGATCTCCGCGGAGGACAACGCGTCTGAGGCGATCAGCCTCTCGACCTCGGCGATCTCAGCGTCCAGGAACTCGATCTGGCGCATCGCGCCGTCGACCGTCTCGCGCTCCTCAAACGCCAGCTCCAGCCCCGCGAGCCACTCCCGGCCCTTCACACCGAACAGGTCACTCACCGGTGGGCGGCCGACCAGCTGGCGCATCAGCACCGCGTGGATCTCGTTCTTTGCCCGCGTGCGCGCGTGCACCAGCTGCCCGCGGCGTGACAGACGCCGGCGCATCACCCACGTCTCCCGGTCGGGCATCCAGACCGCGTCCAGTGACCCGGCCGCCAACAGCCTCGCCAGCGTCCTGGCATCGAGCCGGTCGGTCTTCGCCCTGGCCTGGCGGATCCCGGTATCGCTCGGGCTGACGACCAGCACCTGCGCGACATGCCCCTCGATCAGCCGCGCGATCTCCCACGCGTTCCCCGTCACCTCAAGCGCCACCCGATCGTCCGGGCCCAGGCTGGAAGCGAACAACTCGATCTGCTGCGGCTTCGTGTCGATCCGACCAGCGGAGCGAACCTCACCATCCTCGACGATCGCGACCTCACAGAAATCCAGATGCACATCCAACGCGACTGACCTCATCTCTGGCTCCTTCGACTCGCTCGACAAGACGGGAGACGCGGTGGGCAAAACGACACCGACGGATTCGCGCTGCAAGCGCAACCGGACAAGTCGCAGGGGCGGCCAATGAAAACCCCGGGCTCAACACGCCCATCGTCCAACAACCGGCCTGCCCAACATGCGTTCTCCCTGAGAGCCCCTGTCCCGGTCACCCGACCCTAACTCGGCCGGAAAAACAACAGCCCTCGAGCGTCATTTTCATGCCCCGAAACCCAGGCGTCTCGAAGGGTCGTGCCCACACGACTGCTTTCGGCTCAACGCAGGCGTCTCGGGACCGCGCGATGAGACGCTCGCAGCTCGTCCAAAGGGAGCACGTCGGGCTCGACCATCGAGGCGTCCGCTCTCGG
>DATBZR010000130.1:0-15439 GCA_036513095.1 Candidatus Dormiibacterota bacterium
CGCGGACCGATTTCACCTCCGAACCGGTGAGTATCAGCCCCGCCTCGAGCTTCTCGTCGATGAAGTAGTCGTGGTACGCGCGGCGGTTGACCGCCATGTCGCGCTGCTTCGCTTCTTTTTCAACGCGCCCTGCGCGCGCCCGGCCTTCAATGCGCCCCGCGGGCGCCCGGCGTTCAATACGCCCCGCGGGCGCTCGGCCTTCAGGCATCGGCCAACACCTGCTTGGCCGGCGCCGGTTTCTTGCCTGGCAGCTGGACCAGGTCCGGCACGTACCGATCGCCCTCGATATGACCGCTCAACACCTTCACGCGTCCCTTCCTGGTGGGGAGCGTGACACCGGGCCACGGCTGAAGGGCGCGCACGCGCCGATCGATTTCAGAGGCGCCGATGCTCCACTCGAGCTGTCCATCTTCGCGGCTCAAGCGCCGCGCGACGGTGGCAAGGGCGTGGTCCTGTTCGACTGCCTCGATCTCGTCGATTCGGGCCAGCGTTTCGACCAACAGCCGCGCGCCCATCTCAGCCAGTCGAGACGTCAGGGCGGCCGCGTCCTCACCCGCCGCAATCGCGGTGGCACGCATCGCAAGAATCGGGCCGTGGTCGAGCTGCTCGTCCATGCGCATGATCGTGACGCCTGTCTCGGTATCGCCGGCGAGAATCGCGCCTGCCACCGGGGCCGCGCCTCGATGCTGGGGCAGGAGGGAGGCATGGACGTTGACCGCACCGTGCTTTGGGATGTCCAGCACCGATCGCGGGATGATCTGCCCGTACGCGACGACGACCAGCAGGTCTGGCTCGAGCCGCCTCAGCCGCTCCACCACCTCCGGGTCGCGGATCCGCGCGGGCTGGTACAGCTCTAGTCCGAGCCTCTGTGCGGCCACTTTCACCGGCGGCGCCGTCAGCTTCATGCCCCGACGGGCGGGCCGGTCCGGCTGCGTGATCACCAGCCGGAGGTCGTGGCCCGCGTCAACGAGAGCCTTGAGAGACGGCACGGCGAAGTCGGCCGTGCCCGAGAAGACGAGCTTCAGGAAGGCGGTTACCCTGCGGCCGCCGCGACGGCCTCTGCTTCGTACTTCTCCTCACCCACGAGCTCCTCGATGCGGCGCAGCGAGTCGAGGCTCGTCAACCGGTCGGTGAAGAGGACGCCGTCGAGGTGGTCGAGCTCGTGTTGAAAGGCGCGAGCGGTGAACCCGGTGGATTTGATGCGCACCTCTTTGCCGTGGCGGTTGAGAGCCTTGACCACGACCGACTCGTGGCGCTCGACCTCGCCCACCCACCCCGGCTTGCTCAAGCATCCCTCGTCGCCGACCTGGCTGCCGGCCGCCTTCACGATCACCGGGTTGACGAGACCCCAGATCTGGTTCTCGTCGCCCTTCACCACGCAAACACGCAGCGCCACCCCGATCTGGTTGGCCGCCAGCCCGGCGCCGGGGGCGTCGAGCATGGTCTCTGCCAGGTCGTCGAGAAGCCGCTGGATAGACGTGTCGACGCGCGGCACTTTCCGCGCTTTTTGGCGCAGAACAGGGTGCTCGACAGTCAGGATCGGCCGGATCACGAGTGGGATTCTACCCAGCGAGGGGTTCGGCTACGCCAGCCAACGCGAATTGCGCATGACAATCCGGCCTTCCAGCTCGTCGTAGCCGCGGTAGGCCTGGATCCGGGTCGGGCGCAGGCGGTAGAAGGCCCATCCCTGGCCCACCGCGCGAGGGTCCCAGCCGACGGCTATGGTGAAACCGTCGGCAAGCTCCGGCCCTTCGCTCGCCGGAACCGTATCCACGACACCGGCGTCGATCATGATCACGTCCGCTGGAGTCCCAGCCGCGAGCCTCACTTCTGAGCCGACGACGAGATTCGAGGCGGTCCGGCTGTCGGCCCTGGTCGCCACGACCACGTCGGTTCCGTCCCACCACGCCGACACCGCGATCAGATGCGGCTTCCCAGACGTGTCTGCTGTCGCGAGCCAGAGGTCGCGCTGCCCTTCGAGCACGCCCAGCACGTCCGCCTTCCTCGCCTCAACCGTCCGCAAATCAGCCATCCAAGCCCTCCTTCAACTAGGTGACCGGGTCCACGTCATAGCTCCATCCCTTGCCGCGCGGCGCGAGGTGATGCGCGCGCTGCAGCCCGTCACCTTTCAATGTGACCTGCCAGCGGTATTCGCCGCGCAGGCGGTGGATGAAGGCCGGCGCCGGGCCCATGACGCGGATGCCTTCGATGCCTTCCTTCAGCAGGCCCGTGGCGATCGCTTCCGCGGCCTCGCGTGCCGATGCGGCCGCTCTTGCGTCGTCCGCATCGGTCCGCGTGAGCACCACGAGGTCGGCGAACGGGGGGAAGGAAAACGCCTTGCGCGACGGCAGCTCGGCGGCGTAGAAGCCCTCGTAGTCGTTGGCGGCCGCGCAGCGGAGGCTGTAGTGGTCGGGGTTGCTGGTCTGCACGACGACCCGTGACGACCGTCCGTCGCGGCCGGCCCGCCCCGCGACCTGCACCACCAGCGAGAAGGTGTTCTCCGCCGACCGGTAGTCGGGGAAGTGCAGCGGAAGGTCGGCGTCGACCACTCCGACGCACGTCACCGCCGGCAGGTCGAGGCCGCGCGCCACCAGCTGTGTGCCCACCAGGATGTCGGCGCGGCGCTCGCTGAACGTCTCCCAGATGTCGAAGTACGAATCGGGGCCTTTCGCCGCGTCGCTGTCGAGGCGCAGCACACGCGCTTGCGGCCACAGCTTCTTGACGATGCCCTCCAGTCGCTGAGTGCCCATCCCCATCCCCCGGATGTTGCGGCTGCCGCAGTGATCGCACACTGACGGCATCGCGCGCGAGTAGCCGCAGTAATGGCATACCAGCCCTTCGATCTCTACATGCTGCACGAGCGCGACCGAGCACCCCAGGCACTGCACGGACTTTCCGCAGTCGCGACACAGCACGAACGTCGCCATGCCCCGGCGGTTCAGGTAGAGGATCACCTGCTCCTCGTTCTCGAGCGTCTGCCCGATCGCCTCGACCAGGCGCCGCGACAGCGGCTGCCGGTTGCCTGACGCAGCCTCGTCGCGCATATCCACGAGCTCCACCTCGGCGTCGCGCCCCCGCACGCGTTTGCTCAACTTCGCCAGCGCCATCTCGCCACCGGTCGCCGAGTAATAGGTCACCACGCTTGGTGTCGCCGAGCCCGCCACCAGCCTTGCGCCGGTCACCAACGCCAGCCGGCGCGCGACCCAACCCGCCTCGTAGCGCGGCGTGCGGTCCTGCTTGTAAGCGGCGGATCCTTCCTCGTCCAGGCAGATGAGCCCGAGGCGGGGGATCGGCGCGAACACCGCCGACCGGCTGCCGAGCACGACCTGCGCCTCACCCCGCCGCGTGCGCCACCACTGCTGCGCGCGCTCGAGCTCGGTGAGCTGGCTGTGCAGGATCGCGATCGGTGCGTCCAGCCGGGCGCGTACGCGCTGGACGAGCTGTGGGGTGAGCGAGATGTCGGGGACGAGAAGCAGCACGCGAAGGCCTTCGGCCAGCGCTTTTTCCGCCGCGGCCAGGTAAACCTCGGTCTTGCCGCTGGCGATTACTCCGTGCAAGAGGGTGAGCTGGTTTCCGCCGATGAGATCCAGCGCGTCCTCCTGCTCGCCGGTGAGCTCCGGCCGCTGTGCGAGCGCGGCGGGTCCGGTCGCAAGCTCCACCAGCCGGCTGTGCCGGCGCTGCCGGCTGGAAGCCTGCGAACCGCTCGACCCGGTCGCGCGCACGCGCGGCGGGAGCATGGCGCGCAAGCACTCGATGAGGGGCAGCCAGTAGTGGTCAGCGACAAGGCGCGCCAGGGCCACCTGGTGAGGCAGCAGGAGAGCGTCGGTGCCGGCCGTCGCGATCGGCTTGACCTCCACCCCCGGGTCCTCGGTTCCGAGCGAGACGACGAACCCGTACGTGCTCCGCCTCCCGAAGGGGACGGTGACGCGGTGGCCCGGCACGACCTCCACGCCGTCCGGCACGGCATAGGTGTACGTCTCACGCCCGGATCCCCGAGCCGCCTCCACCGCCACCTCGGCGTACAGCAATGCGCCTACGTCTTGTTGAGGCGAGGGACCACCAGGTCCAGGATGCGATCCGCCATCTCGCGTTTGGTCATCTTCTCGAGCTCGTGGCTCGAACCGTCCGAGAAGATGACCACGCCGGCGTTCTGGTCGCTGCCGAAGCCGATGTCCTTGCGCGAGATGTCGTTGGCGACGATTGCCTGCAGGCCCTTGCGCTTCATCTTCTCGAGCCCTTTGCCGGCGAGGTCCGAGTCCTCCGCCGCGAAACCGACCCGGAAGACGCCCGCCGCGTCCTTCTCGCGCCCGAGCGTCGCGATGAGATCCGGTATCGACTCGAGCTCCAGGGTCAGGGTGGGCGTGTCCTCGCGGCGAATCTTTCCTGCGGCCGCCTTTGCCGGGCGAAAATCCGCCACCGCCGCGGCCATCATCAGGAGGTCGGCGCCCTTGATCTCGGTGCGCAGCTCCTCCAGCATCTCGTCGGCGGTGACGACCTCCTTGACCCGCACCCCGTGGTGGGCGGGGTGGTTGGCGGTCGACACAAGCGTGACCTGCGCACCCCGGTCGGCGGCGGCGGCGGCGACGGCGAACCCCATCTTGCCGCTCGAATAGTTGCTGATGAAGCGCACGGCGTCGATCCGCTCGCGGGTCCCGCCCGCGGTCACGATGACTCGCTTGCCCGCCAGGTCGTAGCGCGAACGCACCCCCTCGGCCATCGCCTTCAAGAGCTTCGAGGCGGTCGCCAGGCGGCCTGTGCCCGTGTGTCCGCTGGCGAGATGCCCTGTCTCGGGCTCGACCACGGTGAATCCGCGGTGTCGAAGCGTTGCTACGTTCTCCTGGACCGCGCGCTTCGACCACATCGCGTCGTTCATCGCCGGAGCGATCACCACCGGGCATCGCGCCGCGAGCAGCGTCGCCGTGACGATGTCGTCGGAGCGGCCGCTCGCGACGCGGCCAATCACGTTGGCGGTGGCCGGCGCCAGCAGGATGAGCTGTGCCCAGTCGCCGAGCGCGACGTGCGGCTCGGGCGAGCCGCCCTGAGACCACAGCCCTGTGAGCACCGTGTTGCCGGTCACGCCCTGGAACGTCGCGGGACCGACGAACCGCATGGCGGACGGCGTCATGCCAACCCGCACCTGGCAGCCCGCCTGGGTGAGGGCGGACGCCAGGTCGACCACCTTGTACGCCGCGATGCCCCCGGACACGAGAAGGGCAAGGCGCAGGCCGTGCAGCTCGTCGGGTACCGGTGTGGGATCGAGTGGCATGGGCTAAGTTTGGGACTCGCGCGGCCTGTTTTGAAAGTCGCGCTGGCGCGCGTTGCGGATGATGGCCAGGATCTCGGCGACCGCGCGCTCTAGCTGGTCGTTGACCACCACGTGGGCGTAGCGCGAGGCGTGCTCTATCTCTCGCGTGGCGATCAACCGGCGCGCCGTCATGTCGTGAAAGGTCTCCGTGTTGCGCTTCATCTGGCGCCTCACGAGCTCGTCGATCGAGGGCGCCACGAGGAAGATGAAAACCCCGTCGGGCACCCTCGCGCGCACCTGCTCGGCGCCCTGCACCTCGATCTTCAGCACGATGTCGTGCCCCGACTCACGCTCCCGTTCGACCCGTTCGATCATGGTCCCGTAGAGGTTGCCGTTGTATGTGGCGTGCTCGAGGAACGCGTCCTCGTCGATCAGCTGCTGGAAGCGGTCTCGGCTGACAAACGAGTAGTCGACCCCGTCCACCTCGCCCGGACGCGGCGCTCGCGTGGTGCACGACACGGAGTAGCGCAGGTTCGGGTCGAGGTCGAGGAGGCGTTTGATCAGCGTGTCCTTCCCCACTCCCGACGGGCCGGAGATGACGATCAGAAGGCCTCGCCCTTTTGTCATTTCAAGCCCGACCAGAATCCGTCGAAGTCGGGAGGTGGTGGCGCTTCGAAGCTCATCTCCTCGCCCGTGCGCGGGTGCCGCAGCCGCAGGCGCCACGCGTGGAGCATCGGCCGCGAGACGCCGGCCTCGGCGCCTCCATATTCCGAGTCGCCTGCCACCGGGTGGCCCAACGCGGCCAGGTGCACGCGGATCTGATGTGTGCGGCCGGTGTCCAGGTCACAGCGCAGGAGAGTATGGCCGCCGCGCCTGCCCACCACCTGGTAGCGCGTCCGCGCGAACCGGCCTCCGCTGACGACAGCCATCCGCTTGCGCTCCTTCGGGTCGCGCCCGATCGGTCCCTCGAGCTCTCCGGCATCGTCCCTCACGCTCCCGCGAACTATCGCCATGTACGTGCGGCTGAGCGAGCGGTCCTTGAGCTGCGCGGACAGCGCCCGGTGGCTCATGTCGTTGCGTGCGACCACGATGAGTCCCGACGTTCCCTTGTCGAGTCGGTGGACGATGCCGGGGCGCGTCACGCCCCCGACCGCCGACCAGCCGCCGCCCCTTCCGAGCAGCGCGTGCACGAGCGTCCCGGTGTGATGGCCCGGCGCGGGGTGGACGACCATCCCCGCCGGCTTGTCGATGACTGCCAGGTCGTCGTCCTCGTACAGGATCTCGAGGGGAATCGCCTCCGGCGTCGCCTCGGCGACGTAGGCCTCGGGAATCTCGAAATCGATGACGTCACCCGCAGCCACGCGGTCCGCGGGATCGGCGGCGTGCCCGTTGACCCGGACCAGGTGGCTCTTGATCAGGCGCGCGGCGGCCGACCGGCTGAGGTCGGCGGCATGCTCCGCGAGAAAGCGGTCCAGCCGTGCGGCCGCGGCGGTCGCTACTAGGCGGTTGGCTTGCGTATCAGGTAGCTCGCGATCAGCGCCACCACGCCGATGCTGATCGCCGAGTCCGCGACGTTGAAGACGGGCCAGAAGTGGACGTTCACGAAGTCGGTCACGGTCCCGTGTACCAGGCGGTCGAATCCGTTGCCCATCGTCCCGCCAAGGATCAGACCGAGCACGAGCCCGGCCCACAGGCTGGTGGGTGTGCGAGCCACGTAGACGACCAACCCGATGGACACGACCACCGACCCGACCAGGAACACCCCCGCTCCGGCGGGGACCAGGCCAAACGCGGCCCCGGAGTTGTGCACGTTGATGATTCCCACGAAGCGACCCAAGAGAGGGACCTCGGTGCCAAACGGGATCTGCGCCACCACCAGGTTCTTCGTGATCCGATCGAGCACGAAGACGGCGATGGCGACGAGGCCGAAGGCGATCCGGCCGCTCGCTAGTTTCGTTTGAGGCCGATCCAGATCTGCTCTCCTTCGATCATCAGCTGCTCGCCATCGAAATCGTCCGCGCGCCCATTCTCGACGGTGACCGAGAGCGTCTCGTTTTTGATGTATACGCCGTGCCGTTCGATCGCCCTCACGAGCATGCCGTCGGCTTCGTACCGCGTCTGAATGCGGTCCTCGACGTTGAAGCCGAGCTTCTTGCGGCGATCCTGGATCGCTCGCACGACCTCGCGAGCCAGCCCCTCCAGCTTCAGCTCCTCCGTGATCTCGGTGTTGAGCTTCACCTCGGGCGCATTGAACGTCAGCTCCTTGACATTGAGCTCCTCGCGCACGATCTGGGCAATCTCCTCGGGAAGCGGGTCGCCCGGAAGCGCGATCGACGCCAGAGGCTGCCGCACCTTCAGGCGCGCCGCATCGCGGGCCGAAAGGCCGGATTCGACCGCCTGCCGGGCGCGCGCCATGTCGGCCTCCACCTGCGCATCGTGATTTGGCGTCGGCGCGGGAAAGTCGCTGAGGTGCACCGATTCGTCGTTCGACAGGTTCCGATACATGGCGTCGGAGATGAACGGTACGAAAGGCGCCATGAGCTGGCTGACGGTGCGCAGCGCCTCGTACAGCGTCTGGTAGGCGGCCAGCTTGTCGCTGTCCGACTGCGACTTCCAGAACCTGCGCCGCGAGCGCCGGATATACCAGTTCGAGAGGTCGTCCACGAATCGCTGGATCCGGCGCGCCGGTTCATTGGCGTCGTAGCTGTCCAGCCCACCCGTGACCGCGTCGACGAGCCCGCTCAGCTTCGAGAGCAGCCATCGGTCGAGCACATGGCGCTCGGCGACCGGCACGGCCGCCTGGGATGGATCGAATCCATCCAGCCGCGCGTACGTCACGAAGAACGAGTAGCAGTTCCACAGCGGGATGAAGAACTGCTGCACGGTCTCGCGAAGAGTCTCCGCGCCGGTGCGGTAGTTCTCGCCGACCTGGGTCGACGTATAGAAGTACCAGCGCAAGGCGTCCGAGCCAAAGTTGTCGAAGAGAAAGTTCGGGTCCAGCACGTTGCCACGAGACTTGGATGCCTTCTTGCCCTTCGGGTCGACCACGAGGCCCAGGCAGATGACGTTGCGATAGGCGTTCTGCTTGAAGAGCAGCGTCGAGATGGCCAGGAGCGAGTAGAACCAACCGCGCGTCTGGTCCATCGCCTCGGAGATGAAGTCCGCGGGAAAGCTCTCTTTGAACTCCTTCTCACCGTGGCGGGGATGGCCGCGCTGCGCGAAAGGCATCGATCCTGAGTCGAACCACGTGTCGAGCACTTCGGGAACTCGCTTCATCACGCCGTCGCACTTCGCGCACGGCAGCGTCACCGTGTCGATGAACGGGCGGTGCAGGTCCACGTCCTCCTTGAGGCCAAGCTCGTCCGACGAGCTCACGCAGCGCTGGTCGCCGCATTTGTCGCAGACCCAGAACGGCAGCGGCGTGCCCCAGTAGCGCGAGCGGGAGATCGCCCAGTCGACGTTGTTCTCCAGCCAGTCGCCCATGCGGCCGGTCTTGATGTGCGCGGGGACCCAGTTGGTCGCGGTGTTGTTGGCAATGAGCTCCGACTTGCGCTCCGTGGTCCGCACGTACCACGAGTCGAGCGCGTAGTAGATCAGCGCCGTGCTGCACCGCCAGCAGAAGGGATATGTGTGCAGGATCGTCTCGGACTTGTACAGCTGGCCGCGCGCCTTGAGGTCGTCGAGGATTACCGGGTCGGCCTCCTTGACATGAAGGCCCGCGAACTGCTCGACGTACGGCAGGAACTTTCCATCCAGGCCCACCGTGTGCTTGAACGGAATGCCCTTCTCCTGGCAGAGCCTGAGGTCATCGACGCCATAGAGCGCCGAGGTGTGCACGACGCCGGTGCCTTCCTCGGTGGAGACGAAATCTGCGTCGACGACGTAATGTGCGCGACCCTCAGCCGGGATCGAGTACGGATAGAGCGGTTCGTATTCGAGGCCGACCAGGTCACTGCCCTTCATCCGCTCGACGACCTCAGGCGACTCGTTGAGCACCGAGAGTCGGGCCTCGGCCAGAATCAGGAATCCATTGTCACCGTCCGTGACCTTGATGTAATCGACGTCGTTGTCGACTGCCAGGGCGACGTTTCCCGGCAGCGTCCATGGCGTCGTCGTCCACGCAAGGATGGCCGTTTTGGGGTCATTCTTGAGGCGGAATCGTACGTAAACGCTCGGGTCGGGCACGTTGTCCTGGTAGCCCAGGGCGAGCTCGTGGCTGGACAGCGGCGTGGCGCAGCGGGGGCAGTAAGGCGCGACGCGAAAGCCCTTGTAGACGAGGCCCTGCTTCCACATCTCGCTGAGCGCCCACCAGACTGACTGGATGTAGTCGGGCGTCAGGGTCCAGTAGGCGTTGTCGTAGTCGAGCCAGAAGCCCATCCGCTCGCTGAAGGCGACCCAGTCCGAGACGTACTCGTAAACACTCGCGCGGCAGAGCTCGTTGAAGCGCTCGATGCCAATCTCGTTTTCGATCTCGAACTTGCCCGAGATCTTGAGCTTCTTCTCGATCTCGATCTCGACCGGCAGGCCGTGCGTGTCCCAACCGGCCTTGCGCTCGACGTAGAACCCTTTCATCGTCTTGTAGCGTGGGAAAAGGTCTTTGAAGGCGCGCGCGAGGATGTGGTGGGTGGCCGGCTTTCCGTTGGCCGTCGGTGGACCCTCATAGAAGACGAAGCGCGGCCTGCCGGCCCGAAGGTCGAGCGATTTCTGGAAGGTGCCCTCTTCCTTCCAGCGGGCCATCAACTGCTTCTCCAGGTCAGGGAAGCTGACCTTCTGATCGACCTTTTCGAACATGGCGTTACGCGCCCGTCAGGTTGCGCAAAGCGGCGATCACGAAGTAGGCGACGAGCGTCACGACCAGCGGCGAGAGGTCCATTCCGGACATGGGCGGCAGCCGGTGCCGGACCGGAGCAAGAACCGGCTCGGTCGCCCGAAAGACCAACCGGTAGACCGAGTTGTTCGGATAGGGATTCGTCCACGAGAAAACAACCCGCACCAGGATCAGGATGATGAGGGCGTAGAGGGCGTAGATGAGGATGGATGCGATCAGCATTGGCTTGTCAAAGGAGCGCCCTGCGCGCGCCCGGCGAGGCGCGAGGTCCAAAAAGCGCCTGACCCAATCGTAGCATCGTGCTTCCGGCGGCCAGAGCGGCCTCGAAGTCGCCGCTCATCCCCATGGAAAGGACGGGCAGGCCCTTTCCGGCACGCTGCTCGGCCTCGTCATGCAGGAGCCGCAGCTCGTTGAACACCGGCGTCGGGTCGCCCTCCGACGGTCCCATACCCATCAAACCGTGAAGGTCGAGCAGGCCCGAAACCGTTTTGATCAGGTCGAGCGCTTGATCGGGCGCGACACCCGATTTTTGTGGCTCGCGCGCGATGTTGACCTCCACCAGGACGGCTTGACCCGGCGCGTGGCGGGCGATCGCCTCCGCCAGTCGCGCCGAGTCGACGGTCTGGATCAGCGCGAATCGCCCGGCGGCTTGCTTGACCTTGTTGGTCTGCAGGTGCCCGATGAGGTGCCAGTGGGCTGCCAATGCACCCTCTGCGCCCCCGCGGGCCATCGCGTCCATTTTCTGCAGCGCCTCCTGTACTCGGTTCTCGCCAAGCACGCGCAGGCCGGAAGCAAGCGCCTCGCGGCAAACGTCGACTCCGAATCCCTTGGTCACCGCCACGATGGCCACCTCGTCGGGATTCCTTCCGGTGGCGGCGATGCGCGCGCTGACTCGCGCCAGACGCTCGAGCACGGTCGGTTCGGTCACCGCGTGGCCGGGGCGGCCGGGTTCATCCCGGCCGCGACTCCACACGCTTATGGCCTGCGCGCATGGCTTGGAGTGACAAATAAATTAAGTCCCATCCCGGGGAAAGTGAGCAGCCCTCCGGCGAAGCCGGCGGGCGATGCAATCAGCAGGTCCCATCCTGGTCGCGCTTGCGCGCAGCGAAAACCGCCGAGGTTTTCGCTCATTTAAGCGCGACTATGGCGCCGAATCGCTTGCCGTCGGGATGGCGGCGGTGAGAAGGAAAGAGGTAGTGCTCCTTGGTGCAGATGCCGATGTCATAGACCGCCTTGACGCCGGCGTGTTCGAGCTGCGCGCGGTTGGCGGCAGCGAGGTCGAGCAAGAATCGGTCGCCCGAGGGTGTGACGAACAGAGCGTGGAACTGTGATGCGACCTCCTCCCCGACCTCGTAGCAGCGGCCGCAGATGCCGGGTCCGATTCCAGCTCGGATGTGGTGGCATCCGTATTCGTCCTGCATGAAGGTCACCGCCGCCGTCGCCACCCTGGCCTGCGTGCCGCGCCAGCCTGCGTGCACAAGTCCTACGACCCGCTTTTCGGGGTCCCACAGCACGATGGGGTAGCAGTCGGCGTAGGTCGCGAACAGGGCCACGCTCGGCTGGTCCGTGAGCAGCGCATCGACGTCGTCAACTGAGTCGAGCGGCTCGTCCACTCGAGCCACCGACGCCCCGTGCACCGACCCGAGGGTGGTGAGCTGGGCGCCGTCCAGGCCGAGCACGCCGGCAAAGGTGCGCCGCGCAGCCAGCACGGGCGCGGGGTCGAGGGCATGCTTCAAGCCGACCGAGCCAAGCGCCAGCGTCGAGAAGCCGTGAACCAGGCCCGGCTCGTCAGCCAGCTCGGGAACGTGAAGCGCCGCAGGCGTGGTGGTCACGCCGAGAACTCTACGAACGGCGGGAGCTGAGGACCTGCTCGATCTCCTTCTTGACCTGCTGCAGATCCATGAACTCCCTGTAGACGGAGGCGAACCGGATGTAGGCGACCTCGTCGAGGTCGCGCAGGCGGTTCATGACCATCTCGCCGATCTCCCCGCTCGGAATCTCGACCCGACCGGAGCGCCGCAGCTCGGCTTCGATGTCATCCACGATCGCGCGCAGGCGTTCCGGCGAGATGTCGCGCTTCTCGGTGGCTTTCTTCAGGCCGGTGAACAGCTTCTGGGGATCGAAGTCCTCACGCCGCCCATCCTTCTTGGTGACGAAGAACGGGACTGTCTCGATCCTTTCGTACGTGGTGAATCGCTGCCCGCACTGCAGGCACTCGCGCCTGCGCCGAATCGCCTCACCGACCTCCGAGTCGCGTGAGTCGACGACCTTCAGGTCGTGATGACCGCAGTACGGGCAGCGCATAAAAGCTCCTGGTTACATTCGGTTGCGGAGAAACGCCGGGATGTTGATGTCGCCGAGCTCTTCGGCTCCGAACTCCGGCCGCTCGATCGTACGACGCATCGTCTCCTGCTTGGCTTCGACCTGGGTCTTCCCCCCGAACCCGGTGGCGATGACCGTGACTTTGATCTCGCCCTGCATGGTCTCGTCGCGCACGACGCCGAAGATGATGTTGGCGCCGGGGTCAGCCGCCGCGCGCACGATCTCGGCCGCTTTCTGGACCTCTTGAAGGGTGATGTCCTTGCCGGCCGTGATGTTGAACAGGATGCCCTTGGCACCGTCGATCGACGTCTCGAGCAGCGGGCTGGAAACGGCCTGCTTGGCGGCGTCCTCGGCGCGAGTGTCGCCCGCACCGTGGCCGATGCCCATCAGGGCCTCGCCCGCGTTTTCCATGATCGCCTTCACGTCGGCGAAGTCGAGGTTGATGACGCCAGGCTGGGTGACGAGGTCCGAGATGCCCTGCACGCCCTGGCGCAGGACGTCGTCCGCCATCCGAAACGCTTCCTCGAGCGTGGTCTTGGAGCTGGCGACCTGGGCCAGGCGGTCGTTGGGCACGACGATCAGCGCGTCGACCTGGCTGCGCAGCGCCTTGATGCCTTCCTCCGCGGTGTCGTTGCGGATGCGACCTTCGAACGCGAAGGGCCGTGTGACCACGCCGATGGTCAGGGCGCCGGCCTCCTTCGCCAGCTGCGCCACGATCGCGGCCGACCCGGTGCCGGTCCCGCCGCCCATGCCGCAGGTGATGAACACCATGTCCGAGTCCTGCACGACCGCGGACAGCTCGGTGCGGCTCTCGTCCGCGGCGTCGCGGCCGCGCGTCCAGTCGCCGCCGGCCCCGAGTCCGCGGGTGATCTTGCTTCCCATCACGACTTTGACGTCGGCCTGGCAGCGCTCGAGCGCCTGCTTGTCCGTGTTGACGGCGATGAACTCGACCTTGAGCGCTTTCGAGATCATGCGATTGACGGCGTTTCCGCCACCGCCACCACAGCCGACGACCTTGATTCGCGCTCGCCCTTCGTGCAACAAGCTTTCTTTCATTACTTCCTCCTGATCCGGATTTGCTTTGGCTATGGCGAGCTCCAGCTGGCTTCGGGTTTGCTCTCTAGAAAAAATCGCGCAGCCACCTCACTGTTTTTTGATACGTGCTGCCGAACGCGGGTTGGCGGTTTCCGTAGTTCCGTGCGGGCGCCCGTGAGCCCCACTTCACCAGGCCGGACGCGACCCCGAACGAGGGTCCGTGCGCCTTGTCGGCCAGGCCGGCGAGCCCGGTCGGCTGGCCGAGCCGCGCCGAGGTGTCGAAGACGTACGACGCCGCATCCATCGTGCCCATGAGGCGCGATCCGCCGCCCGTGACGACGACGCCCGCGGGGAGCAGGTGGTCGAAGCCCGTCTTGCGGACCTCTTCGCGGGCCATCAGGAAGATCTCCTGCATCCTCGGACCGATGATCTCGGCGAGAAAACGGCGCGGGAGGGCGGTGATCCTGTCGCCGCCAACCTGCCGCACCTCGACCTTCTCAGACTGGTCGATCGCCTCCGGCAGCGAGTGGCCGTAGTTGAGCTTCAGACTCTCCGCCTCGTCCAGCGTGGTGCGCAGGCCGATCGCGATGTCACTGGTGACGTGGTTGCCGCCCACGGGAAGCACCGCGAGGTGGCGGGCCGTGCCGTCGTTGTAGACGACCACGTTCGTGGTGCCCGCGCCGATCTCGATCAGGCAGACGCCGAGCTCGATCTCCTGCTGGCTCAGCACGCCTTCGCCGGCCGCGAGCCCGGCACAGACGACGTCCTCGACGTCGAAGCCGGCGCCGTGCACGCATTTGATCACGTTCTGGATGGCGGTCTGCGCGCCGGTGATGATGTTCGTCTCGACCTCGAGCCGGTGGCCGGTCATGCCGATCGCATCCCTCACGCCGTCCTGCCCGTCGACTGTGTAGGCGCGGGGGATGACGTGGATGACCTGGCGGTCGGAGGCGACGCTGATCGCGCGACTTGCCTCGACCACGCGCTGGATGTCGTCTTCGCTGATCTCGTGGTCGGGCCGGGCGACGGCGACCACGCCGGTGGAGTTCTGTGACCAGAGATGGGTGCCTGCCAGGGAGACGACGACCGACTCGATGCGCTGGCCGGCCATTCTTTCCGCGGTGACGGCGGCGGCCTGGATGGCCGCGATCGTCTTGTCGAGGTTGACGACCACGCCCTTGCGCAGGCCTTCGGAGGGGCTCTCGCCCACACCGATGATGCTCACGGGAGCACCGGGGTCGTCAGACTCGGCTATGACCACCGCGACCCGGCTCGTGCCGAGGTCGAGACCGACGGTTTTCTTCCGCCGTGACAAAGTGTGCTGGGATGCCTCCTGGAACGTAGAGAAGAGATATTGCGCGGGCTGCCGGGATTATAAGGGCTCCAGGGCGCCAGTGGGACCAGATTTTGTGGGTCGGTTGGTGGGCGGGGGCACGGCTTGTGGTTTCTCGGCACCCGGCGACGGGCTGGGAAGGGGGTGTGTTGGCGCGGCGGGGAGGCGAGAGGAGCGCTGCGCAAAGGACTGGGAAGAGGGTGTGGTAGTGGCGTCTGGGCGGCTTGAAGGTGGTTCGGAAAGGACTGGGAAGAGGGTGTCGAGGCGGGTTTGGGTGGTCTTGAGTAGGCTGGGAGTGGTGCGCATTTTGCGCAATCTTTTGAGTCAATCTGCTTGACAAGCGAACGTATGTTTGGTAGTCTGTTTCTATGCTTGCGACGCAAGACGTCTGTGTCCCCAACGACCTCCTGCGCGAGCACCTGATTCAGCGCCGGCGCGTGATCGACCTCCAGGAGCTGGCTTTCGCGCGCGAGGCGGCCGAGTTCGCCGCCAGCGACGCCTGGGACGAGGATCGGTCGGTCAGCGCGGTCGACTGGATCCGCTTCAACTGCCACACGACTGCTGGCGCGGCGGCCAACGCCATCGCTGTCGGCGAGGCTCTGCCTCGGCTGCCGGAAAGCCACCAGGCTGTGGTCGATGGTGAGATCGGCTTCGCCCACCTCGCGGTGATGGCACG
>DATBZR010000131.1:0-96500 GCA_036513095.1 Candidatus Dormiibacterota bacterium
CCGCCGGCGTACTGGAACAGCGCGTTGACCGGAGGCCTGGTGAAGAAACCCAGCAGCGTGCCCGCGTACCAGGTGAGCAGCAGGATGGCAAGGGCGAGAAAGAACGACACGATCTGGTTCTGCGTGAGGCTCGATGCGAAGACGCCGACTGCCACGGCGGCGGCGCCGGCCAGCAGCAACCCGATGTAGGTCGCCGCGATCAGCCCGAGATCCAGCGTGGCCAGGTGACCCGGCACGTAGAAAGCAAGCAGCCCGACGTACACGACCGTCCCGGCGAGCAGCAGGACGTAGAAGGTGAAGGCTGCCAGCCACTTGCCGGCCGCCACCTCCCAGTCGCGAACGGGGGATGTGAGCAGCAGCTCGAGCGTCCCGTCGCTGCGCTCCTCGGCGAACGAGCGCATGGTGAGGACCGGGATCAGGACTGGAAGCAAGAAGCTGGTGATCACGCCGAAGACGCCATCCATGGTCGCGGCCTGGCCGGCAAGGACTGGGACCACGAACCCGAACGCCGAGCTCAACAGGATGAACAGCGCGGCCACCACCCAACCCGCCGGTGAGACGAAGAGCGCCGTCAGGTCGCGACGCGCGATGGTCGCTGCGCGGATCACTCGGGCTCTTCGGTCGTGAGGTGCATGAACACGTCTTCCAGGCTCAGGGTTCGCGCTTGCAGCTGGCGCAAGCCAAAACCCGCCCCCAGCGCGGCGCGAGCGAGCTCGTCGCGCAGGTCCGCTTTGGCCGCCTTCACCACCACACGCCAATCGCCTTCGCCGGCAGGGCTGATCGCCACCTTCTCGACGCCGGGCACCGCGCCGATCCGGCGCTCGATCTCGCCACGGTCGCCCTGCAGGACCATCTCGATCTCTACGCCCTCGGCGCCGGCTACGCTCCGGGCCAGGTTCGCAGGAGTGTCGTCTGCGACCAACCTTCCGTGGTTGATGATCAGCACCCTGTCGCACGTGGCGGAAACCTCCGGCAGGATGTGGCTCGACAGCACCACGGTGTGGTCGCGGCCGAGCCTGGTGATGAGCTCCCGCGTCTCGCGCGTCTGGGCCGGGTCCAGGCCCGCGGTCGGCTCGTCGAGGATCAACACCTCAGGGTCGTGAACGATCGCCTGCGCGAGCCCGACACGCTGGCGAAGGCCTCGCGAGAGCCGCCCGATTACCTCGTTGCGCCGGTCGGACAGGCCGCACGCCTCGATCGCCGCATCCACACGCGCTCGTCGCTTCGCCGCAGGCACGCCGCGGAGCCGGCACAGCATGTGGAGGAAGCCCGCGACGCGCATCTCCTTGTAGAGAGGCGTGGTCTCGGGCAGGTAGCCGATGTGGCGCCGCGCCTCCAGCGAATGGTCGACCAGGTCGAAGCCGGCCACGGTCGCCGCGCCGGCGCTCGGCCCGAGGTACCCGGTCAGGATTCGCATCGTGGTCGATTTGCCCGCGCCGTTGGGTCCGAGGAACCCGAGCACCTGGCCGCGCGGCACGGAGAAGGTGAGGTCCTGGATCGCGGGGCGATCGGCGTAGTACCGGGTCAGCCCCTGGACTTCGATCAAGCCAGAGGAATTGTAGGGACGGAGTCGGGCTGCTCTAGCCCGTCAAATCGAAGCGGTCCAGGTTCCCCGCGGCCGCCGACCACCGGCCGTCCACACTTTCCACGCGCGCCATGCCCGGGCCCTGCTCGGCTACCTGCTTCAGCCGTTCCAGGTCCGCGCGACTTCCTTCGGCCACGAACTCCACCGTTCCGTCGTCGCGGTTGCGCACCCAGCCCCGCAGGCCCAGCCGCTGAGCCTCGCGCATCAGGAAGTACCGAAAACCGACTCCCTGCACGTCGCCGTGAACGACTCCATGCAAGCGCTCCACTCACTCGAGAGTATCTCCCTGCGCGCAAGCGCGATGAGGATGGGACTCACTGATCGCTCCCCCTCGGCGCCGGGCGCGCGCGGGGCGCTTTCAAAAAGGGAGGTCGGGGTGACGGGCTTAAGCTAGCAAGGGTGGCAGCATCGAGCATCGTGGCGATCGGCGACGAGCTGGTCGGCGGCTTCACTCTCGACACCAACTCTCACTGGCTGGCTGAACGGTTGCGGCTGCTGGGCTTCCCGGTCAAGCGAATCAGCGCCATCCGCGACCGGCCGCAAGAGATCGTCGAGCAGATCAGCCGGGAGCTGGCCGACGACGAGGTCACGCACGTTTTTTGCTCGGGTGGGCTCGGACCCACCCCCGACGACCGCACCTTCCCCGCGCTGGCGGAGGCGCTCGGACGAGAGCTGATCGTGTGGGACGAGACGCGCGCTCGCATCGAGCGCCGTGTTCAGCGCATGCACGAGGCGGGATTGCTCGATTCGCCCGTGGTCACGGAGGGGAACCTCCGCATGGCGCGCATCCCGGCCGGCCCCGCCCACGTCTTCAAGAACCGCCGAGGCATGGCCCCCGGGGTCGTGTACGAGACCAATGGGAAGCAGCTCTTCGTGCTCCCGGGTGTACCGCTGGAGATGAAGGCCATCTTCACCGAGGAGCTGGAACCTCAATTTCTCTCGGAAGGCTCCGCCGCGACCGTGCGCGAGCTTCGTTTCACGTTTGCCGTGGAGGCGCGCTTCTACCCGCTGATGAAAGAGCTCGAGGAAAGCTATCCCGACGTCTCGGTGGGCTCCTATCCGAACTTCGAGACCAAGGAGCTGGTCATCCGATGCCTCGGAGCCGACCCCAAGCGCGTCGACGCTGTCATCGAGCTCGTGCGGAGACGGTCGGCGCAGCTCGGGATGGTCGCTTCCAGCTAGGGTCCGGATTGGTCGCCGAGCTTGCGCTGCAGCAGCGACCGTTCGGCCGGATTCTGGCAGAGCTCCAGCGCGCGCAGCCGGGCTTCGCGGGCAAGCGCGGGTTCGCCGGCACGGTCGAGGAGATCAGCCCGGGCCGCGTGGAACAGGTGGTAGCCCTCCAGCGAGATGGCCAGGTCGTTGACCTCTCCAAGCGCGATCTCGGGGCCGGCGAAATGGCTGAGGGCGACCGCGCGGTTCAGCCTGACGACCGGGCTGTCCGCGATCCGCATCAGGGTTTCGTAGAGCACGACGATCTGGTGCCAGTCCGTCTCGTCCCACGACCGCGCCTCGGAGTGCAGCGCGGCGATCGCACCCTGGATCTGATACGCACCCGTGGCCCGCATGGCTCCTGCCCGTTCCAGCAGATGGATGCCCTCGGCGATCGATGCGACATCCCAAAGAGTCCTGTCCTGGTCGGGAAGCAGCACCATCTCGCCCGCTTCGTCGAACCGTGCCCTCGAACGCGCCAGGTTGAGCGTCATGAGCGCGAGCAGGCCCAGGACCTCAGGCTGGTCGGGCATGAGCCTGGCGACCAATCTCGTGAGCCATAAAGCGTCATCGGCAAGGTCGCGGCGCATCGCCACCTGCGTGCCGCGACTCAAATAACCCTCGTTGAACATGAGGTACAGAACTGACAGGACTCCATCGAGGCGCCCCGCCAGCTCGGTCTCGTCCGGCATTCGGTAAGGGATATGCGCATCGACGATCTTCCGCTTGGCGCGGACGATGCGCTGCGCCACCGTCGTCTCCGTCAGCAGGAATGCGCTTGCGATCTCCGTCGTGGTGAAGCCGGTGACTGCCCGGAGGGTCAGGGCCACCTGGGCTTCCTGCGAAAGCGCCGGGTGGCAGCACGTGAAGATCAGCCTCAGGCGGTCATCGGCCTCAGCCGGCTCAGGCGCCATCGGAGAGCGCTCCAGAAGGGCGAGCTTCTCTCGATATCTCTTGTCGCGGCGCAAGATGTCGATGGCCCGGCGCCGCGCTGTGGTCATCAACCACGCTCCCGGGTTGTCGGGGATGCCCTGTTCCGGCCATTTCTCCAACGCCACCACGAGGCTGTCCTGGACGACCTCCTCCGCAAGGTCGAAGTCGCCCAGCACGCGGACCAGCGCCGCCGTCAGCCGCCCGGCCTCCTCGCGGAAGACCGCGGCGACGGCGGCATCCGTGGCTTCCTGCGTCTTGTCTGGCGTCCTAGCGCTCGACCACGGGCCGCACTTCGACGATCCGGCCTTCGCCGCCGCCGGGCCAGGTCTTGGCCATCGCGAGTGCCTCGTCCAGGTCCTTGACGTCGACGATCGCGAACCCACCCACGATCTCTTTGGCCTCTATGTACGGTCCGTCGGTGACGATCGGCTTGCCGTTCTTGAAGCGGACGGTCGTCGAGCTGCTCGGTCCGCGGAGCTCCTCGCCTCCGACGATCTTGCCGGACCGGCTGTGCTCATCGAACCACTTGTTGATCTGCTCGTAGGCCGCTTGCATCTGGTCCGGCGGCAGCTTCTCCCACATCTTCTGGTCTTCGACGCGGTCCGCGAACATCAGGACGTACTTCATTTCAAATCTCCATTCAGGGCGGTCTCGAGAGCCGCTTCATTCACATGACGAACGGCAGGCGGGGAAATCGACAGGTCAGGCGCCGGTGAACTCCGGCTCTTGCTTCGACAGGAAGGACATGATGCCGATCGCGGCATCGTCGCTCAAAGCCACCCGCGCAAAGTTGCGTGCCTCGATGTCCAGCGCCTCGTCAAGCGGCAGATCGTAGCCCAGTCGCACGGCGTCCTTGATCATGGCGATCGCAAAAGTCGCTGCCTTGGCCAGCTTCGCCGCCAGCCCGTCTACCGCGGCCTGGTAATCGATGGGTGCGGCGGCGATGTCAACCCACCCCACCGCGGCGGCCTCGTGCGCGGACAGCCGTGTCGACTCGATCATGTAGCGCAACGCTTTCGCTTTTCCGATCAGTCGGGGCAGGCGCTGCGTGCCGCCGGCGCCCGGGATGATCCCAAGCGATGACTCGGTCTGGCCGATCCGCGACCGCCCGTCCTCGACCATGACGCGGTAGTCACAGCACAGCGTGAGCTCGCTTCCACCGCCAAGAGCGTGACCGTTGATCGCCGCGATCACCGGCTTGGGACAACGCTCGACAGCGGAGAAATGGTTGTTCATGCGCTTCATGAATGCGCTGATCTGACCGGCTGCGTCGGGCGAGCTCCGATCGATGCTGCCCAGCATGCCCAGGTCAGCGCCGACGCTGAAGTACTTCTCGTAGTCGGATGCAAGCACGACTACTCGCACGGACGGGTCGTCGCCAAGCTCGTCGAAGGCGGCCGCGACCTGCTCCATCAACTCCTCGGCGATCGCGTTGAGGCCATTGCGATGCATGACGACTCGCGCGACGGCCCCCTCGCGCCGGACGTCGACGAACTCGCCCATCAGGCGGTGAACAGTGGAATGCCGCCGGCCACCTCGATCACGGCGCCGGTGATATAGCCGGCCTCGTTCGAGCACAGGAACGCGATCGTGTTCGCGATGTCCTCCGGCTGCCCGAACCGCTTGAACACGGTGCGAGCCCGGAAGCGCTCGTACAGCGGGTTGCTGTCGGCCGCCGCCTTGCCTGCCTCGGATTCGATGATCCCCGGCGCGATCGCGTTGGAGGTGATGTTGTGCCGCCCGCCTTCGAGCGCCGCCGTCTTGGCCAGGCCGATGAGCGCCGCTTTGGTGGACGAGTAGCTCGCCTGGCCGAAGCCCCCGAGGGTGCCAGCGATCGACGACATGAAGACCAGGCGGCCCCACTTGTTCTCGACGAGATAGGGCCACACCTCTTTGGTGCAGTTGAACGCGCCCGTCAGGTTGACCCTCACGTCCCGGTCCCACAACTCGTAAGACTGGTTTGGGATCTGCGCCGCGTGGTCCAGGGTCGCCGCGTTGTTGATGAGGATGTCGATCTTGCCGAACTGCTCCCTGACCTTCTTGAAGACGTCGCGGACCTGCTCGCGGTTGGTCACGTCCATCTTGATCGCGAGTGACTTGCGGCCCATCTTTCGGATCTCTTCGGCGGTGCTGTTGGAATGAACCCAACCTTGCGCCACAGCCACCTGCGCCAGCATGCTGCCCTGCGCTTCGGCGGTCTTCTGCAGGTCGGGGTCGTCCTCGACCAGGACGTCGGTGATGACCACGTCCGCTCCCTGGCGCGCGAGCGTGAGCGCGTCCTGCCGGCCGAGGCCGCGCGACGCTCCGGTGATGACAGCGACTCTTCCAGTTAGATCAAACACTCGTATCTACCCCCTCAAATGAATGGTGCCGCGCGATCCCGCGATCGCGCGAGAGATGACAAGACGCTGGATCTCCGCCGTGCCTTCCCAGATCTGGTAGATCTTGGCGTCGCGAAACCACTTCTCGACCGGGTACTCCTTGATGTAGCCATAACCGCCCAGGACCTGGATCGCATCGGTCGTCACCTCCATGGCGACGTCGCCGGCAAAGCACTTCGCCATCGAACCCTCGGCGCGGGCGAATGGCACGTTCTGAGTCGCCATCCAGCCCGCGCGCCAGATGAGGAGGCGCGCGGCGTCGATCTTCATCGCCATGTCGGCGAGCTTGAATCCGATCGCTTCGTGCTGCCACAGCGGCTTGCCGAACTGCTTGCGATCCTGCGCGTAATCGAGCGCGAACTCGTAGGCGGCGCGCGCGATGCCCAGGGCGCCGGCGGCCACTCCAGGCCGCGTCGCCTCGAGCGTCATCAGCGCGCCGAGCGCCCCTGGACCGGCGTTTTCGGCATCCGGCTCACCCCCCAAGCGGTGGTCCAGCGGGATGTGGCAGTCCTCGAGAATCACCTGCGCTGTATGGCTCGCGCGGACGCCGAGCTTCTGCTCTTTGCGACCCATGCGAAGGCCAGGCGTGTCCTTCGGCACGAGAAACGACGCGATGCCGGCAGGCCCCTTCGACGGGTCGGTGTTGGCATAGATGACGTGGTAGTCGGCGATCCCGCCATTCGTGCAGAACTGCTTGGTGCCGTTCAGGACGTACCCGTCGCTGACGCGGGTGGCACGCGTTTTCATCGCCAGCGCGTCGGAGCCCGAGTCAGGCTCGGTCAGGCCGAGGCCGCCGAGGACAAGCTTGTCCGGGTTGGTGAACTCCGGCAGCCAGCGCTTCTTCTGCTCGTCGGTGCCGCTCGCACGGATGCCCGCAATGGCCAGGCCCATCGACTGGATGCAGACGCCGATCCCGGCGCAGCCCCAGCTCAGCTCCTCGTTGAGGATGAGCTCGGTCAAGAAGTCCAGGCCCTGGCCGCCATATTCCTCCGGCAGGAAACCGGCCGGGCTCAGGCCGAGCTTGTGCGCCTTCTTGACGACCTCGTATGGAAACTCCTCCGTCTCGTCGAAGTGGGCGGCCACAGGGCGCATCTCCCTCTCGGCGAACTCGTGGGCCAGATCGCGGATCGCTTCCTGTTCCGGTGTCAGCGAGAAATCAAGCGGCATCAGTCGACCTCCGCAATGGACTTGGTCAGCACCGGCTCGCCCCGCTGGTTGAGCGCCCGCAGCTCGAGCCTGCCTGTCCCTGCGGGCTCGGCCGTGAACGTCACCGTGTCTCCGGGGACGACCATGCCGGCGAAGCGGCAGTAAAGGCGCCGGATTCTGTCCGGGCGGCCCGCGGCGTCGGCCGCCACCGTCGCCATCAATCCCATCTGGAGCATCCCGTGGGCGATGATGCCTGGCAGCCCGACCGTCCGGGCAAAATCGTCATCCAGGTGAATCGGGTTGCGATCACCCGACGCCTCGGCGTACCCGGCAATCTGCTCTTTGGTGAACGTGACGGAACGCTGCGTCACGAGCGGATCACGAAGAGCGCTTTCGACCGGCATAGCGGCTTGCCGGCCCCGTCAGTGGTCTCGGTTTCAAACGTGACGAATCGCATTCCGCGGCGGCTTATGTCAGAGGCCACGTGTCCCTGCGACGTGACCGTCTCATCCGGCCGCGGGTGACGCGACCAGGTGAACTCCTGCTCGGCGTGCAGCAGCCGGGCGAAATCAACCGCGGCCTCCTCATCGCCGAAGAGCTGCGGTGCGGTCACGCCGAGCGAGTACACGGCCGCGAAGGTGGGCGGAACGCCGGCCCCGGGATCGGCTCCGATCGCCCTCGCGAACGACGCCGCGCGCTCTGCATCGATCTGGAAGGTCACCGGCGGGTAGGTCCGCCCCGCGATCGCGATCTCACCCACGCTCTAAAGGTTAGATCCCCACCGACTCCGAGGCTTCGCCGAGAGGCTGTCGGGGCCCGGCTACACCCTGTTCGGTCGCAGCCGGGCCAGGACCCGGCGCACGAGCAGCGGGCGAAGCGCGCTCCAGGCCTCCATCACGGAGGGGCGGGACGACTCCGCGATCTCCTCTGGCGCGTAGGCGGCGACCATGAAGCCGCCCGCCAGCGCGCTGAGCGGCTCAGACGCTTCGGGGAAGCTGCGTTGGAGGCGCCGGCCGAGCTCCAGGGGAGTCTCTCCGGACCGGCGTTTGGCGCCGGCCAGCTCAGAAAGCGCGAGCATCCGCTTCCAGACGCCCATCACCGTGCGCGGACGCAGGTACCGGGCCACCCCGGCCGCCAAGAACAGGATCAGCGCGAGCAGCACGCCGAGGATCGTGGTCACCGTTGCGGCGTCTGGAACCCGCAAGGCGAAGTTCCCCGAACCCGAACCTGGGTTGATGGGCTCGCGGAAGCCGGGCGGCAGTGCGCTCGGTGTCGGAAGTGAGCCGCCTGTCGATGCCGGCGCGTTGGGGTCACAGTTCTCGTCACGCAGACAGAGGGCCTGGCCCTGGGATCCACGAGGAATCGGCTCGTAGCCGCCACTGATGTCGGGCGTCGGTTCGAACGGGATCCATCCGTAGGTCGGGAAGTACGACTCGACCCAGGTGTGGGCGTCCTCGCCCCGCACGACGAAGCTGTTGGTGGTGGTGTCGAAGGTGCCGGGCCCGAACCCGTTGACAAGGCGTGTGGGGATGCCCAGCGAGCGCAGCATGTCGCCCATCGCGGACGCGAAGAACTCGCAGTACGCCCGATGTGACGTGAAGAGGAAGAAATCGATAGGATCCACGCCCGGCGGAGTGGCCGGCGGCGTCAGCGTGTAGGTGAAGTACTGCGGGTCGCGCAGGTAGTTTTGAATCGCGGTCGCCTCGTCATATGGGTTTGTCGCCCCGGCCTCGGTCACGATCTTGACGGCGAGGTCATGGATCTTCCTCAACACATTGCCGGGGCGGTATCCGCTCGCCGGTAGGGTCGCGAACTGCTGAAGCCAGTCCGGATAACTGGTTCCCGCCGCCTGCAGCTCCGCGTCCGTGGCACTGGAGTACTCAACTGTTACGCGGTAGGTGCCGGCCGAGGTCGGCGGCTCGACCGATGAAAGCCGGTCGATGGAGTCCAGGTTGCCGATCTGAGTGATCGGCAGCACCACCTGTGTCGCAATTGTGGCGCGGTCGGCGCGGTACAGCTGCCCGGGATAGAAAATGATGTCCGCATTGCCGATCGGAGGGCGAAGCATCTTGACGGCCACACCCGCCACAGCCAGCTTCTGGTAGGCCTCGGCATAGTCTGGGACCTGGTTCTTGGGAACCGAACGCCGCAGTCCGGGAGTCGCCGGATATCGCCACTCGCCGCCGACTGTGGCCGTTTCGTCCACCCCGCGAAAGTACATCACGCTCGCGTAATCGCCGATCTTCGTGTAGGTGAAGACCGGGTCGCGCGTCCGCGTGAGCGGACCGCCAAGTGGGACGTCGGTTGAGAAGCCGGTTGTACCGGAGCCGGACGGTCCGATCCCCACGACTCCCGGATGACTGAGCCTCTGCTGGAGCAGAGCCCAGTTCGAGAACAGATTCGACTCGACGTCCACAGTCCGGTCTACGGTGGACAGCGGGGGCAGCATGATCCCGAGCACGATCAGCGCCGCCATGGCGACGAGGCCGCTTTCCCAGAAGTCCCACCGAGCGTCGCCGGTCAGCTTGACGTGGGCGCGGTTTGCGCTCGCGATCGACCCGGTGTAGTTGGTCCACAGAAGAAGTGCCAGCGTCAGGACGAGGATGCTCAGCGTGTAGCCGTTCTGGTTTTGCGGGTAGTTGAGCAGGTTGGTCGCGAAGGCGGCTGCGCCGGGAATCAGACCGAGCATCGGCTTGCGCCAGCGGACGACGCACCAGCTCAGCCACGCCCCGGTGATCCACATCAGCCAACAGATGAGGAACAGGTAAAAGGACGGATCGCTCGAGGCCGAGCCGTCCGCGATGCGGTTCCACCAAACCTTGATCAGCCCAAAGCCCAGGACGTCAGAGGCATGCTGCGCGTGAATGGCGGGCCAGGCCTGCGTCGCGGCCACGACCGGGCCGAGAACCATTCCGACCCCCAGGCCGGCCGGCCACGGAACCGGAAGCACTGCCAGGACGGCCATCAGCAGCGCGCCGCCGAGCGCGATGGCGGGGATCACGTCGATCCCGGCGACCCAGGCGGCCGTGGCTGTCGAGCGCGCGATGGCATAGGTCAGCAGGAAGACCATCAGCGCCGACCACAGCACGCCGCCTCCCATCGATGAGCGCGCGCGGCCCCACAGCTGCTCCGGCGCCAGCGTGAAGCGGGTGCTAGGCGATGCGGATTGCATCTCTCGTCCTCACCAGGCGCGCGAAATCGTCGCCGCGTCGCACCACGTACAGGTCCACGTCCTGGCCGAGATCAAAGCTGGGATTCTGGTCGGGGCCGCCGAAGCTGCCGACGTCCAGGTAGAAGACGATCATCGTCGAGCGGCGTCCGCGCACCGACTGCAGCAGGCGGACCCACGCGGGGTCGGCGCTCGGGGTGATGACGGCGATGGCTCGGCGAGGCAGCCGGCGGATCTTGTCCCAAGCAAGCGTCTGGGTCAGCGGCGTGCGGCCGTCGGCCTGGGCGACCGCGAGATAATCCAGGATGAGCCGGTCCTGCCGGACCGCGCGGTGCGGCTCGAGGATCGTGCCTTTCGAGTCGTTGGCGATGAGTCCCACCTGCCGGCCTCGGCTGTGGACCTGCGACGCCATCGACGCGGCGAGGCTCACCGCGTACTCGACCGTCGACTCCTCCCCCTCGCCGGTGTGCACGTTGCGGTCGAGGTCGAGGAGGATCCAGAGGTCGGTCGTCAGCGGCTGCTCGAAAGTCTTGGACATCAGCCTCCCGTGGCGTGCCGACAGCGCCCAGTGGATGCGGCCGAAGCTGTCGCCGGTCGTGTAGTCCCGGACTCCGCCCGTCTCGGGGGGGTAGTCGGCCCACGCGCCGAAGCTGGGCGAGTTGCCCACTTGCTGGGCGCTCGGGGTCAGAAGGTCGGGAATGGGCCGGACCCGGGGGTAGACGAGGATCGAAGTCCTCTGATTCAGCTTCAGCTCTTTGTCGAAGAGGCCGAATGGCTCGCGCACCCGGAGCGAGGTGGGTCCGAAGGCCATCCAGCCACGCCGTCGATAAACGCCTCGAGACTTCCACTTGACGATGTCGCCACTGACCGAGATGACGCGGCCGGGTTGGTAGTCGGGGATCTGGCTGAGGTCGCGGACCTCGACCCACGGCGCCGGCACCCAGCCCTGGCGCCGAACCTCGATCGCTTCCTCGAACGACTCGCCCACCGTCGGCGTGCCGGGATCGAGCCGGCGCGTCAAGGTCATGCCGCGAATCGCGATCCGCGGCCAGGCCCATGCGACCACGAAGAGAAGGCATAGCGCGTATGCAAACGCGTAAGCGGGCCGGACCGCGGTGAGGTACGTGAAGAAGAGCAGTAGACCCAGGGCTGCGGCGAGGGCGACCTTGCTCATGAGCCCCTAGTAGGGATTATCCGTCGTATGCCATCTGGGGAACGTGCTCGCGCTCGAGCAACCCGGCGACGAGCTTGCCCGCGCTCTGACCCTGCATCTCCGCGTTGGGCCGAAGGATGATGCGGTGGGCCAGGACCGGCTCGGCGAGCGTCTTGATGTCATCGGGCAGCACGTAGCTCCGACCCTGCACTGCCGCCAGCGCCTGGCTGGCGTGGAACAGGTTCAGCGTGCCTCGCGTGCTCGCCCCGAGGGCGACTTCCGGGTTGCCGCGAGTCCGGCCGACGAGGCGGGCGATGTACTCGCGTAGCTCTGGCTTCACGAACACGTCGCGCACCGCGCTCTGCGCCGCCTTCAGCTCGTTGGGCGAGACGACCGGCTGCAGCTCGAGCATTGGAGACTCGACCTTGTGCTGGTTGAGGAGGTTGGCCTCCTCCTTCTCGGACAGGTAGCCGAGCCGCACCTTCATCAGGAACCGGTCGAGCTGAGCTTCGGGCAGCGGAAACGTGCCCGAGTACTCGACCGGGTTCTGCGTCGCCATCACCATGAAGGGCTTGGGCAACGGATGCGTCTCGCCGTCGACCGTGACCTGGCGCTCCTCCATCGACTCGAGCAGCGCGGCCTGGGTCTTGGGGCTCGCGCGGTTGATTTCGTCCGCGAGCAGGATCTGGGCGAACACCGGGCCCGGCCGGAACTCGAAGTCGTTGAGCTTCTGGTTGAAAGCGCGCACGCCGGTCACGTCCGACGGAAGTAGGTCCGGCGTGAACTGTATGCGCCGAAAGGTGCAGTCGAGCGAGCGGGCGAGCGCTTTGGCGAGCATCGTCTTGCCGACGCCGGGCACGTCCTCGATCAAGAGGTGGCCTTCGCAGAGCAGGGTGACGAGGCAGAGCCGGATCTCGTCTTCCTTGTTGACGATCGCTCGGCTGACGTTGGCCATGAAGGCGTCCGCGACGCGAGTTACGGCGTCGGTTGCCCCCACGCCCGCGATTATAGGTTCGTCATGGGAGTGAGCCATCTCATTTGAATACGCGTGAGGGGTGCATTTGGTTCCGCAGCGTTACCTCTGCCGGCCGAGAGCGTGTAATCAGATAAGCATGAGACTCGCCCTCGCCGCCCTCATCGCGGTCGTCGCACTTGCCTGCGGATCGGCCCCCACGCCCGCCCCAGCCGGATCGCCTCTCGGCGCGACCCAGCTCAAGTTCGCGGTTCTCGACGCGGTGGGCGCGCCCGTTTACTGCGACCCGGACTTCTATCCTCTGGCCCGAGCCGGTGGTGAGCAGGCGAGCGCGATCGCCAAGTACCCCGTGATACGCGCGGACGCCGAGGTCTACGCCGGCATCGTCGCGCACGAGCACCTCACGTCCGGGGACCTCACCGATGCGGAGAAGCTGGTCCTCTACCGCGCCTGGAAGCTGCTCAACGCTCTGACCCTCAATCAAACCGGGAGCGATTACTCGTTTTCCTACCGCGTCCTGTCGAAGTCGGGCGCCGCCTCGTACCTGATGGTGGTCGGCACGGTCCGCGTGGACGGCGTGGTCTCCGTCAGCTCGCGCACGCCGACCGGCGCACCGCCCTGTCCGATTTGCCTGGCCGCCGCGACTCTGATCGCCACGCCAGCCGGAAACGTGCGAGTGACGGATATCAAGCCGGGCATGATCGTCTGGACCGTAGGCGCCAGCGGCGCGCGAATCGCCGCGCCGGTGCTCGAGGTGGGAAGCATCGAGGTGCCGGCCGGTCACCTGATGGTCCACCTCGTGCTAGCCGACGGGCGCGACCTGCTGGCGTCGCCGGGCCACCGGACGGCCGACGGCCGCCAGCTCGGTTCGCTCGCGGCGGGGAACGACCTCGACGGCTCGACCATCACGCGTTGGGAGCTGGTCCCCTACGCCGGCGACCGCACGTACGACCTGCTTCCAGGCGGCCCGACCGGTCACTACTGGGCGAACGGGATTCTGCTGTCGAGCACTCTCCACGGAATGGCTATGGGGCCGCGAACGCCGTGATGGTCTCGCCGCATGTCCCACCTATTCCTGTCGCCCGCGGGGCGATTTGTTGCAGCTAGCTGACTTCTTCTTCTTCCACCAGGCGGAGGTGGCCGCTGACATCGAGGCCGAGGTGTCGCGCGAAGAAGCCCGCAACGCGCTCGACGTAGAGAGGGCGGTCCGCGAAGTACGCGCCCGTGTGAGGAGCGCCCTGCACGATCCAGATCTCGCGGGGTCCCCGGTAGGCATCGTAAAGACGCCGGCTGTGGTTGACGGACGTCACCTCGTCCGCGCCGCCATGGATGAAGAACAGAGGACGAGGCTCGAGCGATGTGAGGACGTCCCGGGGGCTGCAGTCTGAGATCCGGCTTCGAGTGCGCACCCAGAACATGACGCCGGCCATCCACACGAAGGGCGAACCAGGGAGCTTCGCGGTCCGGCGCACGTTTTCTATCAGCAGAGTGCGCAGGTTGCTGAACGGGCTGTCGAGCACGAGCGCCTGCACACCTGGCTCGCCTGCCGCGCCGAGCAGGGAGACCACCGCGCCCATCGAGTAGCCCAGCAACCCGATCCTGGCGCCGGCGATGCGTTTGCGAGCGAAGGCGATCACGGCCTGCAGCTCGAGCACCTCCTTGATGCCGAAGGTGATCGGCGCGCGGTCGCTGCCGGGCATGCCGCGGTACGAATAGAGGATGACGTTGAACCCCTTTCGCCAGAGCGCGGCCGAGATTCCGAGGGAACCCTGGCGCTGCCCCTTGTGCCCCCCGGAGACGATTACGGTCTGAGGCGAGCCGGGCTGCCGGAAGTGCCACGCGCCGAAGCTCACGCCGTCCGCCGTGACTAGCTCGACCTCTTCATAGTCGGCCTGGAACTCGAACGGGGTGAACATGAAATCGTCGAGGAAAGAGGGCGGGTCCGGCACGAATGCCCGCCGGTACAGCCGGTACGACAACCCAACGTACAGGACGAGCAGCACCGCGCCGATGAGAGCCACGAAGTTCAGCGGACTCACCTGATCTGAAGTCTAATGACGGGGCGCGGTCTTGGCCGGAGCGGCAGTGCTCCCGGCGATAGCTTCCTCGTATCGCCCGAGCACGAAGAGCAAGAGGCTGAGCCGGTTGAGCCAGCGGCGCGCCTGCTCGTTGCCCAGTCCGTGCGCCCGCTCGAGCGAGACGCAGCGGCGCTCGGCCCGGCGGGTCACGGCCCGCGCGAGATCAAGCGCTCCCGAGGCGGGCGTCGCGCCTGGAAGGATGAAGCCGTCCGGCATGGTCACCGACTGCTCGAGCTCGGCGATCAGCGCATCGAGGCGCTCGACCGCGTCCTCGGTTGTGTGTGCGAATGAAGCCCCGGACCCAGGGTTCGTGGCCAGCTCGGCGCCCAGCGCGTAGAGCCCCCGCTGCACCTCTTCGCAGATCGAGCGAACCTTCTCATTCGAGCTCAGAGATTTCGCCAGGCCGACCGCGCTCGATGCCTCGTCGATGGTGCCGTAGGCTTCGATTCGCGGGTCATCCTTGCTGGCTCGACCACCACCAAGCAGCCCGGTCGAGCCGTCGTCGCCTGATCCCGCAAGCTCGAGCATCTTCTTCTTGCGGGCCGCCATCTCTCGACCTACTCGAAGACCCGGCTGAGCTCGTAAAGCTCCCTCGGAACGCGACGCGTTTCCTTGACCACGTCGGCAAGCGGAACGATATCGACGTCGCCGTTGCGCCGGATCGGGATCACCCCGCTCTTGCCGGAAACGATCAGCTCGACCGCCGCCACGCCGAGTCGAGTCGCCCAGATCCTGTCGATAGGCGAAGGCGACCCGCCGCGCTGAAGGTGCCCCAGCACGGTCACGCGCGTTTCGAAGCCGGTCTCACGTTCGACGTTCCCGGCGAGAAGGTCCCCGATTCCGCGCTTCGAGAGCCGGATGTGGCCGAACGCATCCTTCTCGGCCTGTCCGTCGCCTTCGGCCTCGAGCTCTGGGACCTTCGCGCCCTCCGCGACGACGATGATGCTGAACAGCTTTCCGTCTCCGCGGCGGCGATAAAGATGCGCGACGACCTCTTTGAGCGTGACCTCGAACTCCGGGATGAGGATCAGGTCGGCGCCACCGGCAATGCCCCCCATCATTCCGACCCAGCCTGCGTCACGGCCCATCACCTCGACCACCATGACGCGATGGTGCGCGGAGGCCGTCGTGTGCAGCCGGTCGAGCGCCTCGGTTACGACCCCGACAGCGGTGTCGAAGCCGATGCAGAACTCCGTTACCGAGAGGTCGTTGTCGATGGTCTTCGGGACCCCGACGGTGGGGAACCCCGCCTCGTGCAGCGCCGCCGCGACGCTCAGCGTGTCGTCTCCGCCGATGGGAACAAGCCCGTCGATTCCGCTCCGTCGCAGCGCCTCGATCACGCGGGCGATGCCTTCCTTCTCTTTCAACGGGTTGGTTCGCGACGTGCCCAGGATGGTGCCACCCAGTGGAAGGATGCCCCTCACGCTGGCAGGGGTGAGCTCCTCGATCAATCCTTCCTCGATCAAGCCCGCCCATCCGTTCTGGACGCCGCTGACCTGGTGGCCGAGCTGGAACGAGCGCCGCGCCACCGCCCTGATCGCCGCGTTGAGCCCGGGCGCGTCGCCGCCGCCGGTGAGAACCCCGATGCGCACGCGGATAGGTTAAATGGTCGTCCGGATCAGGCCGGCCCGAGCATCGTCAACAGCTCCGACAGCGTCACCTCCGCCAGCGATCGCAACAGAACGTCGGCCTGGCCGAGGTCGAGGCCCGCGGTGATCGAGTTCGGGATCGCGACGCAGCGCATGCCGGCGCGCTTCGCGGCGAGCACCCCGTTGGGTGAGTCTTCGATGGCGAACGCCTCGGACGCCGGCACGCCGAGGCACTCGAGGACCGCGAGGTAAAGGTCTGGCTCGGGCTTGGCGTTGGCCACCTGGTCGCGACAGCGCATGCAGTCGAAGCGATCGAAGATGCCCAGGCGGGTGAGATGCCCGCCGACCCAGTCGCTTGTGGAGCTCGAAGCCAGGCCGACCTTCAAGCCCATCGCCGTCGCCTCCTCGAGGCGCCGCACGACGCCGGGCAGCGCTTCTTTGGCGAGGATCATCTCGGTGCGGCGGCCGATCCTTCGCTCCAGGACCTCTTTCGGCAGAGATCGTCCCAATCGCTGCTCGAGGTGGTGTTGGGGATGAAATGCGGTGGAGGTGGATCCGACGGTCTGAAGCCACCGGTCAAAGGGCAGGTCCTCGCCGTGCGCCTCGTAGACCTCGAGCCAGGATCGGTAGACGGGTTCCTCGGTGTCGAGGATCAGCCCGTCGAAATCGAAGACCACGGCCCGGATCATCGGTCCAACTGTAGCCAGGCTCGTGCCAATTGCTTAGGATCGCCATGGTCGTGCCGATGAGGATGTCCAGTGACTGAAGAAACGCATAAGCCGAGCCCGCGCCAGGCGGAGCGCGGAACCGTCACCGGTTGGATCGCAGCCGCGCTGCCGGGCGTAGCTCTCGTCTCGGTGGCCGTGATGCTGTTCATGCTCTTCGGCGTACTGGACGCGATCCACTACATCTCGATCCGCGATTTCTTCACGCCTGACCCGACGGCTGCGGGAGGCGTCCTCGGCCTGGTCGGCGGCGCCGAGGGCGTGGTTTTGAGCATCGTCATCGTGGCGGTCGTGTTCGGCATACAGACGACGTCGTCCAGGTACTCGCCGCGAATCATCGGCATCTTCACGCGCAATCCTCTGAACGCGCTGGTCCTCAGCTTCGCGCTGGCCTCGATCCTCTACACGTTCCTGGTCCGCAGCGAGGTCAAGACGAACTACACGCCGATGATCAGCGTCGTCGTCGCCGAGGTCCTTGCCCTGATCAACTTCGCCATCCTCCTGCCGTACGTCAGCTACATCTTCGAGGTGATGCGGGCCGAGACCCTCGTCGAAAGCATCATGCGGCGCGCCAAGCGAGAGCTGCGAGCAGCCACCAACAGCCGCCACGCGCGCCGGCATCGAGACGCGCTCATGACGTCCATCGCGCAGGTGACCGACATCGCGTTCGGCTCGATCCAGCTCGGCGACATGCCCGTGTGCGTCCTCACGATCGACGTCCTGGGGCGATTCGTCGCCGACGACTACCTGAAGGCCAAGAAAGGCTTTGCCCCGGACTGGTTCCAGATCAGCCATGTCGAGATGCCGGGCGCGTCCGACCAGATCGTGGCCGAGGTCAACCGGGCCCAGACCTGGTTCGCGTACACCATCTTGTCGAGCTTCGTCGACATGGTCGGTCTCACGCCGGTGCATCGGAAGGAAGCCGTTCATGCGATCGCGGTGGCCACTCGCGACGCGGGCATCGCCGCCATCGAGGCCGGTGACTCAGAGGTCGCCGAGCTCTGCATGCGGTTCTTCAACACCTACTTGCGGGCTTCCATCAACCGGACCGCGCCCACCTTCGCATCCGGGATCATGAACGAGTACCGCAGGTTCGCGATCGGAGCGCTGGAGTGGCGCCCGGACCTCTCGGTGGAGGCTGCTGCCCACCTTCTCCGCTACGGCCGCCACTTCGAAGAAGCGGGCATGCCGGCGACTCTCGGGGCCGCTGCCGAGGACGTCGCCGACCTGGCCATCGAGGCGAGGGCTCGCGACCCACAGGTCTCGATGCGCCTGGCGCGCCTCCTCGTTCGAAACCTGCTCGACCTCACCCCGAACGCGCGACCGATCGGGCTCAACGGCATGTTCAAAGGGGTCGCCAAGCTGACCTTCTGGGCGATGGCCGCCGAGCAGAAGGACATCGCGCGCGTCCTGGTCGAGGGCATCGCGGCCGCGCCGCCCGACTTCGTCGATGCCGCGCTCGACCGCATGGAATCGATGCAGAACGGACTCTTCTGGGAGGTCAACGAGCGCGTCATCGCATTCGACTGGGTCGAGCAGCCGCTGCGAGCGGAGATCCCACGCCTGCGGGCTGCGCTACGGCGGGCTAAGGTGACCGGAAACGGGCTGTTGCTCGAGCTCGAGGAGATTGGCACAGTGGTCCCGGATCTCGTGCAGCCGGACCCTGGTGCGAGCCCGGCGGGTGCGACCCCGGCCTCAGCTGCCGCTAAAGCGGAGCCGGCTGATTGATCATGGCGGTCGAAGCGGTCTCGAAGTAATCGAGTAGCGCCTTGCGCACGGCGGGCGCGAAATCCATCGACTCGACCGCCGCCGTCATGTGACTCAGCCAGGCGTCGCGTTCCTTCTTCGCGATGGCAAACGGCTGATGGCGGAGCCGCAGGCGCGGATGGCCGCGAACCTCGCTGTAGGTCGAAGGACCGCCCCAGTACTGGATCAGGAAGAGGGTCAGCCGCTCCGTCGCACCGGCCAGGTCCTCTTCCGGGTAGAGGGCCCGGAGCACCTCGTCCTGTGCAACGCGCGCGTAGAAACGCGACACAAGGAGACGGAATACCGGTTCGCCGCCCGCGAGCCCATAGACGCTGCGGTTCAACACCGTGCCGATCCTACGGCCTCATCACAGTCACGTCGTTCGGTTTGTTCGGTGTGCCGGCGACGGGCTTCAACGGTGGCAGCTTTCTCAACTACAACCAGGACTTCAGCTCGCTGTTGATGCCGACCTTTTTTGCCGTGGCCGCCGTCTCGTGTTCGGTTGGCCTGTTCGTACCCGGCCGATCAGCCCCTGCTTCAGCCGCGGCCTGAGGAAACCCCCGCGCCGGCCAGGATCTCGGCCGCCGGCCGCACGATCGCCTGCGCGGCCTTGAGACCGGTCTTCTCCAGGTAGCGCTCGACGATTCGCCGTCCGACGGCGTACCCGCCCATGTGTGGAACTCCCACCGGCCTCTGCCCCATCCGCCCGGCGATATCGTCGCCGAGCACGTAACCGGTCCAGTCGGCGAACGAGGTCCCCGTGCCGAAGGCCGCGGTGACCTTGTCGTACGCGGCGTCTAGAGCCGGCCCGGTCACGCCCGCGTACCAGGCGCCCGTGGCTTCGGCGCCGCAGACCTCGACCGTGAACACCTCGGCCAGGCCTTCCTGGATGACCCACTCCGCCAGGTTGAATTGCGTCTCGACGTTCGGGGTCCTCAGGTTGTGGGCGAACTCGTGCACGCCGCAGGCGCCGATCCGGGTGACGTTGTAGTCGGTCGGCCAGGCCACGAGCCAGATGCTTCCCGGAGTCGCGCCCATGCCGTAGTAGCCGAGCGTCCGCTTGAGGAAGATCGTATCGTCGGGGTTGCCGAGCGTCAGCACGACCTCCACGCGATCCGGGTGACGTATGCCCGGCAGGACGGAACGCTGGTACTCCCACGCGCGCGCCAGCTCGCGACGAAGCTGGCCCCAGGCGTCAGCCTGGATCAGCCTCTGCAGCGCCTCCGGGTAGCGCGCGTCGTCGACGTTGACTCGAAAACCGTCGCCGTGCTCGTGGATCTGCTTGAGCAGCTTCATCGGTGCTTCGTCGAACGCGGAGATTCCGCGCATCGAAGCGAGTGCATCCATGCGAGCCGTCGCCGGCAGGCTGAGGAGGCGCGTCATCGCCGCCGCGTCGTCACGCACGTCGATTTCGATCTGGTCCCCGGTGGTCAGGTCCACGGGGAGACTTTTACTCCCTTTGCTGAGATATGAGGGAAGACCCGGAATGGTTTTCCCTGCGCGCAAGCGGCGATGAGGATGGGACCTGCTGATTGCATCGCGCGTGCGCTTCGCGCAGGCGCTGCTCCCATTCCGGTAGATCGAAGGGACTTTATTTAAGCTACTCCACGCGACGGATGGTGGCTGTCAAGTCCGTCAGGGACGGCCGGAGTAAATCCGGCCCGGCCGCCACGATGTGAGGCTAGGCGTGGTGTTCCCAGCGGCCCGCCTAATAGTCACGGGGCGCCCGTCTCAGGGCGCGCCAGCCGCGCCTCCGGGCTGGTCGAGTGGCGCTCCATCTCCGCCTCGCTCGGGAGGAACCACGCGATCGCGATCGTCGCGATGACGAGCACGACATGGGTCATCAGGGATTTCTGCAGCCCGATCGAGTCGGCGATCGCGCCGTTGATGGGTATGCCGACGGCGCCGGTGACAAAGCCGAGGCCCATCACCAGGCCTGAGGCAAGACCGGCCCGGTCGGCCATCATCTGCTGCGCCATCAAGAGCATGAGGGGTGCGGTCGACGCGGCGAGAAAGCCGATCAAGATCGCGCTCGCGAACGCCCAGGGCCCCGGAAATGCCGTGTAGAGCAGGATCGCCGGAACGCTGAGGACGAGCGTCGCGAGGATGACCGTTCTCCGGCCAAAGCGGTCGGCGAGCGTTCCACATCCCACGGTGCCGACCGCGCTGGCGAGAACCAGCGTCGTGGCGAGGGGCCCGTAGAACTCGGGTCCGTAGCCGAGCTGCTTGTACCACGTCGGCGTGAAGGCCTGGAAGACGTTGACCGTCCAGCTGCGCGACATCATCACCGCAATCACGACGGCAAGGGCGAAGACAGGGACGCGCGTCGCGGATCCGTTCATACGCCGCGCTGAGCTCAGGGTTGGTACCACCGCGCCGCGCATCCGCCATAGGAGGTAGCCGCCGGTGATGAGGCCCGGGATGATCAACACGCCGGTTCCATGGATTCCGAGCCCGCCGAACAGCAGGATCCCGATCAGCGGGCCGATCGCGACGCCCACTGTGCCTGCCGTGACATAGATCGACATGCCTGCGCTGCGCCGCCTGCCGGGCAGGAGCGCGCGGACGTCGAGAGCCCCCATCGGATGGAATGCACCCGATCCAAGTCCTGAAGCCAGAGCGAGCAGAAGGAGCAAGGGAAAGGTCGTCACGAAGCCGACCAGCGAGAAGGTCAGGGCCGTCCAGCAGAGCGCGAAACCGGTGAATCGGGTGCCGAACCGGTCAGCCAGGACGCCGAACAGAGGCTGGGACACGGCCGCCATGCCGCTGTAGGCGAGGCTCACGAGCCCGACCGTGGCCAGGTTGAGATGGAACCGGCCGATCAAGACTGGGTAGAGGACAGGGATGACGCCTGCGTAGGTGTCGACGGTCAAGTGGCCGAGCATCAGAGTCAGCAGCTTGCCGTTGCGCAGAAAGTCCCTCACCTGACGAATATGAGGGAAAACCCGGCGTCAAGTCCGTCAGGGACGGCCGGAGCAAATCCGGCCTACAGGCCACGACTCGGGGCTAGGAGCGGCTGTCTCCTGAGCGCTGTCGCTCGGACAGAGCCAGCGCCCGGTCAGCGGCGCCGACTCCATCCGCAGCTGTAACCGTCGTGTAACTGAGCCCGAAACCAGGTCGGTGGTAGACAACGCGCCAGGGGTGCAACTGGCGGCCATCCTTGCCCTGGATCCTTACAGCTCCGTCGTAGACGGTCATACCGTCGGAGGCTACCGCTCACCCCCGCCAACTGCCATCGTGAAAATTGATGAGCGGGCCTCATGGAAATCCCGTCTGGGAGCTATCATCGCCCGCGGTGGCGGAGCTCCTTTACCTCAGCCGGGCGGCCGTCGAGCGACTCCTCGACGTCGATGCAATGCTCGATGCGTTGGGAAAAGCGCTCGTCGTGTTCTCCTCGGGGATCACGTCTGTCCCTCCGCGCGCCGGCGCCCGCGTCGGCGATCGGGGAATCCTGGGCGCGATGCCCGGTTACGTCCCCGGCATCGCGCTCGAGGTGAAGCTCGTCTCGGTGTTCCCCGCCAACCACGGACGTGGGCTGCCTTCGCACCAGGGCCTGATCGCGATCTTCGACGAGGACACGGGGGCTCCCCTTGCCGTGATGGACGGCACGTACATCACCGCGATCAGGACAGGAGGGACCGCGGCGGTTGCAGCGCGCTCGCTCGCCAGGAAAGACGCCTCGGTCCTTGCGATCCTGGGCGCGGGCGTCCAGGGCGGCTCGCACCTCGAGACGTTTCCACGGATCCGCGATTTCAAGGAGATACGGATAGCCTCGCGTGACTCTGCCAAGGCGGAGGCCCTGGCGGCGCGGCATGAGCGCGCCACCGTCGCCCGGTCATTCGAAGCGGCGGTGCGCGGCGCCGACGTCGTCGCGTGCTGCACCGATGCGCGCGAGCCGATCCTGCGGCGCGAGTGGCTGAAGCCGGGCGTTCACGTGAGCTCTGTTGGCGGGACATGGGGGCCGGAGCTGGATGCCGAGACGATCGCCGCGGGCCGCGTGTTCGTCGAGTGGCGCGGCGCCGCGACCACACCTCCGCCGGCCGGCGCCGTCGAGCTGCAGGGTCTTGACGCGGCTACCCTCACGGAGGTCGGCGAGGTGCTGGCGGGCACGAGGCCGGGCCGCCAGACGGAGACGGAGATCACCCTTTACAAGTCCACGGGCCATGCGGTCGAGGACGCGGCCGCCGCCCGGCTCGTATACGACCGGGCTCGTGCGGAGGGGGTCGGGATCTCGCTCGGTCTCTAGAGTTCGATCAAACGCGACGGAATCGCGTTGACGACTCGCGTGCCGTCGACTCGCCGCTCAGGTTGAACCTTTCCGTAAGGGTGGATGTGACCGTGGACGAGCAGCAACGGGTGCAGGTCGCCGATGATCCGGTCGAAAGCTACGAATCCAACATGTGCCGCGTCCTCGGCCGCCGTGATGCCGAAAGGCGGTGCATGGGTGATGAGAACGTCCAGCTTGTGAGCTGACCTGGCGCGTTTCAGGCGCGTCCTGAACTCGAGGTTGATCGCGCGCCATCGCATCTGGGCCTGCGTGTATTGGTTCGGCCCGTCCTTGTAGCGCAGGCTTCCGCCCAGGCCCGCGACACGCAGCCCCTGCACCTCCATGATTCGACCGTCGACGTTGTCGCAACCCTCAGGCCCCGGTATCGGAACCCGGTGGTCGAGGGGCAGCCATGTCGTATCGGCGGGCTTGACGTTCGGATCGTGGTTTCCAGGCACGTAGAGCAGAGGCACGTTGAGGCTGGTGACTAGATACTCGAGATAGTCGAATGGAAGGTCTCCACACGAGACGATGAAGTCCGGCCTGAGCGTCTGAAGCTTGTCCCCATAGAGATATTCGTCTACTTCGTCCGCGACCGCCAGAACCCTCAGCCGAGGACCTCTTTTCTCGTCGACAGCCGCCCGACCTCTGCTGCGCGCGCCGCCTCGAAGCCATCGGCAAGACCCTCCCTCAGGATGCGAGCGATCTCGGACGCGGAGTGAAGCCTGGGAATGTAGACGAAATCGGCACCCGCCTGGTAGAGCTCGAGAGCATGTGGGATGTGCTCGGTGGTCAGCATCACCTTCGCGGTCGGACAGGTCGCGCGCGCGTTTCGCAGCATCCGGAGGTTGCTCGTCCCGCGAAGCACGTCGTCGGTGATGCTGCACACGACCAGCTCGGCGTCATCGATGCCCGCGTGACGAAGCGTGTCCGCGTGGGCGACGTCACCGTAGACGCAGCTGATCCCGCGCCGGCGAAGCTCGGCCATGACCTTGGGGTTGAAATCGATGACAAGGACCTTGTCGAGCAGGAGCTGGCCTTCGACCGCCGACCCCGAATTCTCGAGCTCGAAGAGGATCGAGCTGGCATCGCGGAAGAATCCGAGGAAGATCACCGTCTCCGAGCGGGACTCCTTGCGCGCCGGGGCGGCCTCCCCCACATCGAGATCCCGGATGTGGAGCAGCTTCAGGCCCCTGCTCAGCACGCGCTGCACCGCGTGGCTCGAGTTGATCATGTAGGTCGAGACGACCGACGTGATCGCGAAGGTCATGATCACGATCGTCACCACGTCGCTGCCGATCTGCGGTTTTGCAAACGACCGGCCAAGCGACGCGATGACGATGGAGAATTCGCTCACCTGGGCGAGATTGATCGCGGGCAGCAGGCTCGCGCGATGGCCGAGCCTGAGCGCGTAGAGGATGGGCACGACAGAAAGCCGGCTGACGATCACGAAAGCTGATGCAGCCAGAGCAATCTCGACCACGTGAAGGCTCGGGATCTCGATCTGCATGCCGAGCGCGACGAAGAACAAGGTGACGAAGAAGTCACGAAGGCTCACTGCCTTCGCCATGACGTCGAGGTTGTAGGGAAAGGTCGAGAGGCTCACTCCCGCGATGAGGGCTCCCATCTCGCGCGAGAGTCCGATGACGCTCGCAGCGCCGGCGAGGAAGAAGCACCACGCGAGGGCGCTGACGAGGACGAGCTCGGGTGCCTTCGCGACAGCGCGGAACAGGTGGGGAAGGATGTATTTCGAGATTGCGAAACCGCCGACCACGAGCAGCGCGCCGCGCCAGATCGAGAACGCGAGAGGTAGCAGGTTGGGGTTCAGCAGGTTCGGCTGCACCGCGAGCATGGCCACCGCCCACATGTCCTGGATCACCAGCACGCCCAGCGTGATGCGTCCTGGCAATGTGTCGAGCTCGTACTTGTCGTTCAGGAGCTTGACGACCACGAGAGTGCTGGAGAGGCTCATGCACGCGGCCAGGTAGACGAGTGCGTAGTCTCCGCCCGTGTTGCGGATGCCGATCAAGTAAAAGAAACCGAGACCAAGGCCGATGCAGATGGGAACTTGCAGCGCCCCCGTCAGCAGCACCGCAGGGCCGGCTGAAGCGAGCTTTTTGATGTCGATCTCCAGCCCGATGATGAAGAGCAGCAGAATCAGTCCGATCTCGGCCACGGTGGCGATGCTCGCCTGGTCCGTGATGAAGTTGAGCCCGTGCGGACCGATGACCACGCCGGTCACGAGATAGGCGAGGATCAGGGGCTGGCGGAAGCGCCAGCCGACCAGCGCGAGCAGCGCCGCGGCGCCGACGCAAATGCCGATGCTCGCCAGAAGGCCGGTGGGCGCGTTCACCGGGTCACCGCACCTCCAGGTGGTCCCACCTGCCCTCGAACGCCGGCGCCTCAGACGGGTCTCCGAGGATCAGGAATCGCCCGTGCGCCATGCCTTCGATCAGGTTGGCGGCCAATTGCTCGAGCGTGATCGACGTGTCGGCGCCCTTGTCCGGACCGCCGAACAGGCGGCCGACCCCGCGCGAGCGCGTGTTCTGCCCGATGCGAGGGCCTTTCGCTCCAGGGCAGAAGATCGAGGCGCTCACCCCTGTGCCCTGGAGCTGCTGCGCCAGCCCCTGGGTGAAAACCGCCAGGGCGGCGTGACCAGTGTCGTAAGGCAAGGACATTGGATCGCGTGGCATGAGGCCGCCGTACGAAACGACATTGACGATGTGCCCTGAGCCTCGTTCCATCATGTGTGGCAGGAACGCGGCGGACGTGCGCACCGCTCCAACCAGGTTCGTCTCCAGCATCCACGTCCAGTCGTCGCCGGAGATCTTGTCGACCTTGCCCTGAAGCAGCACCCCCGCCGCGTTCACGACGACGTCCACCCGCCCCATCGATTTGAGCGAGTCGCGGGCCAGCGAACGGACCGAGGCATCGCTCCTCACGTCGCTCGACAGCGCGATCGCCGCCTCGCACGTACCGAGCCGGAGCACGTCCTCGACCGTGCGATCCATACGGGGTCCGTCGAAATCGGCGACGACGAGGTTCGCGCCTTGGTGGGCCAGCGCCCTGGCTACCGCGCGACCGAGCCCGCTGCCCCCTCCGACGACGACAGCCACTCGTTGCGAAAAGCTGCCGTGGGAGCGAGGACCGGCTTCGGGATCGATGGACACGGGCCGCATTCTATTCACCCGCGCCCGAAATCGATGCCGCTACGCTCGCTTGAATCGAAGGGCGGTGTAGTTGTCGTCGATCGCCACGAACGCCACGGGCTTGTAACCCGTCATCGACGTGATGTCTCCAAGCACGTCACGCTTCGTCCACGACGGAGTAGCCGGTAGATCGGTGACCCCACGCGTCACGCCCCTTTGGGGTAGGTGATCCAGAGCAGTCCGTCCGGCTTGAGTGCTCGTATGGCGTCGGGCCCGAGGCGCCGAAGCTCATCGGCGCTGTTCACGAAGAGCGGCACGACGTCGTACCCCTGAACTGGCAGCAGCCTGGTGGCTATGTCGGCTGGGCCGGGCCTGAGCAGCGCTGTGTAGCCATCCGGCGCGTTCAGCACGGCTACCTTCTGGCCTGCCGCGAGCCTAAGCTTCTTCGCCATGGAGCTGAACCCGATCTTGTCGCCTCCGAAGACCGGAAGCGAGCGCTGCGAGTCGAGATGACCCATCTGGTGCAGCTTATATAGAAGGATGGGCGAAGTCTCGAGGCCGGCCAAACTCACACCCCTGGTGCTGATCATCGGCATCGTGACCGCTTGCGGGTTCGGCGCGCCCTCGACGTTTACGCTCGACAGCGCGTCGGTCGATCAGTCTTATGTATGTCCAGCCGCCGCCAACGACCTCACCTATGCCATTCACGCCGCGATCGACGCTCGGAATGGCACCTCGAGCACGGTGCAGATCCGGTCAGTCTCGGCCGTGTTGACCCTCGCCTCCGTCAAGGGAGGTTGGCTCGAGCATGTGGGCGAGAAGTACGACGCGAGCGGCATCACGTTCTCGCCCAACAGCGTGGGCGCCGGCAACACCGCCACAATGAAGGTGGTCATCCCGAGCACCTGCACGAATGGCAAGCTCCCGAGCTCAGGCGCGAGCTACGGCGACTACTCGGTGACACTCACCGTCGCGACCTCATCGGGCACCCAGACGATCGTGAGCCAGAACCGCCACCGGATCGTAGCCGCCTGAGGTCCTCGCGAATCTAGAAGAGCTGGCGCGCGACGAAGAGAACGTTGGCCGGCCGCTCGGCGAGCCTGCGCACGTACCACGCGTACCAGGAATCTCCATATGAGATCAGGTCTTTGACCGCGTAGCCTTCGCGAGCGAGCCGCACCTGCTGGTCGGCGCGGATTCCGTAGAGCATGGCGACCTCCAGCTGAGAACGCTCGAGGCCGAGGGCTTGACCAAAGCGAGAGATCCGCGCGATCAGCTCGACGTCGTGCGTGGCGAGGACCAACCGCGCCTTTCCCTGCTTGACCTGCGGCAGGATGAGTGAACACAGCGCCAGGTAGTTGGCATCAACGTCCTTTTTGGCTGCGAATGCGATCGTGCTCGGTTCGGCGTACGCGCCTTTCACCAGCCTGATCGCCGGTTTGACAGGCAGCAGCTTGACGATGTCGTCAACCGTCCGGTGAAGGTAGGCCTGCACCGCGATGCCCGTCCGGGAGTGATCCGCTCGCAACCTGCGGTAGAGGTCCAGCGTTGCCTCGGTGTAGGCGCTCCCTTCCATGTCGATCCATAGAAAGCTCTTTGTCTTCGCGGCCGCCCGGGCGAGCCGCTCGAGGTTCGCGTACGCCGCGGCGGGGTCGATGTCTAGCCCGAGCTGGGTCGGCTTGACCGAGACCTCCGCGTCCAGGCCCGCCTGCGCCACCTTGGCAAACACGGATTCGTAGTGCTCGACCACCTGGCGGGCTTCAGAGAGGTCCTTGACGTTCTCGCCCAGTCTCGTGAGAAGCGACCCGACACCCTGCGCCTTGAACTCGGCCGCGGCCCTCAGGGCCGCCTCCAGCTCCTCCCCTGGCATGAACCGCTTGACCGCCCGCCGCGCAAACGTCCAGCTGGGCACGTGCGTCGAAAGCCAGGGATTCTGAGCGCACCAGAGCAGCAGGCTTCTCAACACGCCACACGCAACGTTAGTGCGTGGAGCCTTCGATCGAAGGCCGAGCCTCGGCTGCCGGCGCCTGTTCGGCGGGACTTGCGACAAGGCCCTTGGTCACCGGCCGCTCGAGGAGGAACCGGTTGTATACGGCTCCCAGCAGCAGCAGCTGGCTGAGCAAGTACAGCCAGGTCGCAAGCAGGAAGAAGAGGGCGAACTGAGCGCCGTACGTGTTGAACCCTCCGGCAAAGCGCGCATAGAGCGGAAATCCGAGCGCCAACGCCTCGATGAGCACGCCGGCGAGGAGCGCGCCAGGCAGCACGTCGCGCAGCCTGAACTTGCGATTCGGAACGAATCGGTACAGCAGGACCAGGAGCACGACCATCACAACGGCGCCGATCACAAAGCTCAGCACCCACGCGAAGGGGATGTACGACGAGAGGTACGCGGCCGCGGCATTCGCCGCGACGGTGATACCCACGGCGAGCACCAGCAGCAGCATCATCACGAAGCCCATGAGCCTCTGCCGGTGCATCGCCCGCCGCTTGGTGCCAAAGATCTGGGTCAGCGCGAACTCCATCGTGGCCAAGACTCCGCTTGCGCTCCAAACAAGGCCGAGGAGGGAGACAATTCCAAACCAGCCGGCCGATTGCCTGACGCCATGGATCGCGCTCTGAAGCTCAGGCTGGGCGCTGCCGGGAAAGAGCTGCAGGACGAGGTTCTGAAACTTCACCTCAGTCGCCGGGTCCCGGATCGCGAGGCCGATGATCGAGAGCGCTCCGAGGATCATCGGAAACATGGCGAGAAACGCCGCGAAGGCCAGCGCGGCGGCGTAGTTGCCCGCCTGGCTCTCGTTGTAAGCGGTGATGACTCGAAACAGCAGCGTCTTCTGGGCGCGCCCGACCAGGCGCCGGATTCGAGACATCGAGCCAGTCTATGCGGGCCGGAGCCATCGGCTCACCCGGGCTGGGCGTACCCTGTTCCGCCATGGCCGTCCGAAGCGAGCTGCCCGGCTACACCGGCGCCGAAGCAAGGCGGGCGCTGGAAGGCCTACCCCGCTGCGACTACGAGGTCGTGATCAAACCCCTGCGCTACAGGACCCACCCCCACCTGGCCGCCCGCTGCGAGTTCGAGGAGCGCAGGATCGTGCTGCAGGTCCCGATTCCGTTCCGGCCGTTCAAGGAGCCGGTGATCTTCGCCGCCCACCGAAAGCGCGGGGAAGGCATGCGGTTCGCATGGGCGTCCGAGACGGTTCTGTTTCGTGGTCGCCGTGACGTGCTGCGCTTCCTCTACTGCCACGAGTGGATGCACTGGTATCTGCACGAGGTGCTCGGCAAGGCCTCGGCGGCGGAGACCGCGTGCGACCGGTTCGCGCTTCGGAATTTCCGGCGCCGCGTCGTGACGACCGACGACGCGGATGAAGCTCTCACGCGAAAGGGGCGACTCGCCTCGCGCGGCTAGAGACGCGGCTTTCGGTCCGCGCCTCTACGTAAACGCCTCCCGAGGCTTTCGCAGCAGCACGATCAACGCGCCCGGCAGCACCACGTTCGTCATCAACGCCACGGGGCCGTGGTTGGCGCCCAGGGGCAGGAGCAGAAGAAGCAGCGAGCCCGCGAGGCAGGTCACCTCCAACCGCATGGCCCACCGTCGAGCCCGGCTCCGCCGCCAAAGGATGCCGATCGCCAGCAGGCAGGTGGCGAGCGCGAGCAAGAGCGAAGCCAGGCCCAGGCCGAGCATGAACACCTCCCCTGCGATCACGAAGGGGAGAGCCGAGATTCCGGCGACGGTCCAGAGCATTGCCTGCATGAGGAGCAATACGAAAGCGGCCTCAGGCCGGTCCGATGTGTTGACCGCGGGCTCAGGAGCGATCAATTGACTTCAACACCTTCGGGTCGATGTCGACGGCGAAAGGTCCACCGTTCGGGTTGTCGACGATCCAGACATGGAGCATCGGAGAGACGCTGAGGTCGATCGCGCCGAGCGGGCAGGTCGCGAACGGAGTCATGAGGCTGAACTCCAAGAAGATTGGCGAGACGCAGATGTTCTCGTGCTGATGCCAGGCGGTGAGCGGGCCTCCCGGGTCCGGACCGAACTGGCCGATGTGCTTCATCTGAAACATCGCGCCGATGAGCACAGGTCCGCCCTTCGTGTCGGCGTAGACCAGGCCCTGCGGACGGTTTGGATCCATGACGTAGCCGGCGTCCACATAGCGCTGGTTCATCCAGTGTGTCGACCCTCCGAGGTTGCCACCGGGTCGATAGCCCGCGGCCCACGCCTTGTGCCAGTCCTCGTAAGGGAGGATGGCGGCCTTCGTGGCGGCGTAGAGCTGGGCCGCCGCCGCCACCTGCTTCGGGGTGGCGACCTGGTTCGTGGCCTGAAGTACGGCGCCGGCGTGAGAGTGCTGGGGGCTGGGGCGGGCGAGGTCTACGATCCAGACGGTCGAGGTCGTGACGATGGTCAGCAGCGGCACCGCGACGCCGAGCGAAGCCCAACGCCATGTGCGATGCGCTTTTAGCTCGCCGCGAGCCGGTACCAGGACGAGACCCAGGGCGGTGAGCTCCAGGAGCTTGGTTGCCAGAGCCACCTGGTCCGGCGAGTCGAGGCCGATCGCGATCCACACGAGATAACCCAGGAGGGTCGCGACCAGCAGCGATACCGACGCGACGCGCCACCAGCGCCACGTGAACGCGAGCGAGAGCGCGATGTAACCGGTGCCGTTCGCCAGGAACAGAAGCGCTGTCAGAGGCTCGTTGGGATGAGTGGCGATGAGGCCGAGGTGAATCGCCCCCGCCATCGCCATCAGGACTGAGGCTCCGAGCACCGTTCCAGGCGCGCGGTGGCGACCCGGTCGCAGTCTGATCGCGATCAGCGCAAGCGGCAGCGCAACGAGTCCGGCGTAGAGACCGATCGCATGATCCGGGGCGATGTCGTACATGTATTGAGCGTCGCGGTCAAAGCTAAGAGCGACGTAAGAGTTGGAGAGCTGCCTACCCTCTCCGCGCCGTCATTGCAGCGGTAGGTCCACCCATATCGCAGCCCCGCCCAGCTCTCCCTCGCCGGCGAGGATGCGACCTCGGTGCTGCTCGACGATCCAGCGCGCGATCGAGAGACCGAGGCCTGCGCCATGCCCGGTCCGTGAGCGGTCGGACCGATAGAAGCGCTCGAAGACATGCTCGCGTTCGTCGACCGCGATGCCAGGCCCGTCGTCGGCGACAGTCAGACGCGCCCAGGCGCCTTCGATCGCGACCGTGACCGACACGCGCGAGCGCGCATGCCGCAGCGCGTTGTCCAGAAGGATCCAGATCAGCTGCCGGATCGCATCTTCGTCACCGGCGATGGTGGCGACGCCCGCGACGCTCTCCACCTGGCGGTGAGGGTGCACCGTTTGCGCCTGGCGGCAGACTTCGACCACAACCTGGCCGAGCTCGACTGAAGCGAGCTCGAGCGCGAGCCCCGAGTCTGCCCGGGCCAGCGTGAGCATCCGATCGACGAGTCGCGTCATTCGCGCCGTCTCGGCCGCGATGTCCGCCGCCGCCGCGCGCAGCACCTCGTCGGAGACGGCGGGACCTCGCGCGAGCAGGCCCGCGTTGCCCTGGATCGTGGTCAGCGGGGTGCGCAGCTCGTGCGAGGCGTCCGCGACAAATCGCCGCTGCGACTCATACGAATCCTGGAGCTGGTCGAGCATCCGGTTGAAGCTCGTTGAAAGCAAGGCGACCTCGTCACGGCTCCGGCGCTGGGGCAGCCTCCGCCCGAAGTCCCGCGCCCGACCGATGTCGTCGGCCGTGCCGGCGACGTCCTTCAACGGCTTGAGGGCGCGACCGGCCACGAGCCAGGACGCGGCGAGCGCCGCGATCAGGGTCGGGACTCCCGAAATGATGAGAAACCCGAGCACGCCGGAAAGGTTCGACTGAAGAACCCGGGTCGACTGTCCCGTGAGCACGTATCCACCGTTGAAGGGCAACGCGAAGAGGCGCAAGCCCTGCTCGGTGTCGAAATACCCGCCGAAAACCTCAGTCGCGGTCACGCGAAACCGCGCCGACGGGATCGGCGCGGAACCGTTCAGCTGTGCGGTCGAGTAAATGGCCGTCCAGGTCGGATCGAGCACCTCGACGAAAACGTCGGTGCTGGTTCGGAGGTCTGCCGGGGCAATGGACGCGCGGGGCGTGATGCCGGCCGCGGCGTTCAGTGAGGCAACGGCCTCGCTGGCCCGGTTGCGCAGCGCGTCGTCCTGGTTCGTCGTCGCCCCGTGAGCCAGCAGCGTGTACAGAAGGGAGCCGAACAGGACCAGCGTCAGCGCCACCACGGCTGCGCCGAACAAGGCTAGGCGGACCCGTAACGACACTATTGGCGCAGGGCGTAGCCGGCGCCGCGCACCGTGTGCAAGAGCCGCGGTTCGCCGCCTTCCTCCAGCTTCTGCCGCAGGTAGCCGACGTACACGGCGACCACGTTGTCGGTCTCGGGCTCGCCCTTCCACACCGCTTCCAGGAGCTGATCGCGCGTCAGGACCTGGCGTGGATGTCGCATGAAGTGCTGCAGCAGCTCGAACTCGGTGGCGGTGAGGCTCATCGAACGCCCGCCGCGCCACGCGCCTCGGCTCGGCGGCTCAAGGAGCAGGTCGGCAAATCGCAGATGATCTTGAGGTCCGGATCGGCGCAGCAGGGCGCGCACCCGGGCGAGCAGCTCCTCGTACGCGAAGGGCTTGACGAGATAGTCGTCGGCGCCGGCGTCGAGGCCTCGCACGCGATCATCCGTGCCGCTCAAGGCCGTGAGCATGAGGATGGGCACCTGCGCGGTCGCACGGAGACGGCGGCAGACGCCGACCCCGTCGAGGCTCGGGAGCATGACGTCGAGCACGACGAGGTCGAAAGGCTGCTCGCGAGCCAGCCGGAGCGCCTGCAGGCCGTCTCCGACCACCTCGATATGGTGGCCCTCGGCGGTCAGCAGGCGATCGAGGGTCGCGGCCAGCCGGCCGTCGTCCTCCACGACGAGAATCCGGGAACCGTTCATTTCAAGAGCTATATAAGCGTTGCGTGAGGAATTCATAAGAATTCAACCGGTCCCATCCTTATCGCCGCTTGCGCGCAACGTGGCTGTCGAAAAACGGTCACCTCGTTCGTCGTAATAGAGAGCCTGCAACCGCGACATTCACTCACGAAGGAGATCAGAGATGGCGAATTTCGTACTGCTGTACACGGGCGGCGGCATAGCCACGACCGATGCCGAGCGAGCCAAGATGATGGAGGCTTGGGGCGCCTGGTTCGGCAAGCTCGGCGACAAGGTCGTCGACGCAGGCAACCCGTTCGGCCCGCACGCCAAGAACGTCTCGGACGGTGGAACCGTTCACGACGGGGCGATCGGCACGCCGGCCACCGGCTACTCGATCGTCAAGGCGGACTCGCTCGACAAAGCCGTCGACCTGGCCAAGGCGTGCCCGGTGCTGCACTCGGGCGGCAAGATCACGGTCTACGAAATCCACCCGGCGATGTAATCAGAGGACGGGACCGGATCACCGGTCCCGTCCGTTCGCTCAACCTGCGCGGTCGAGGCCCGTCAGCGTGACGCGCTTGGTGCTGACGAGGCGTCCCGTGGCCGGCGAGACATAGGTTCCTGAGGTCGGCGCGACGTCCGAGTAATCGCCGCCGACCGCGATCGTCACGTAGCCCAGGCCGCCCCGGCTCGCGTGAGTCGGATCGAAGGTCCAGGCGATCGCATCGCCGGTTCCGTCCTTGGTCGGCAGGACGACCTCGACCCAGGCGTGAGTGCCTCCCTGGCCGAGCAGGTGGCCGGATACGTAGCGCGAGGGCAGCCCGCACGCTCGACACGCGGCGAGCATCACGTGCGCGTAGTCCTGGCACACTCCCGAACCCAGCGCGAGGGCCTGGGCCGCGGTGGTCCGGACCCCGGTCACCCCGTACTGATAGGTCATTGATTGGTACACCCAGTCGTTGATGCCGTCGGCGAGGGGCAGTCCCCATTCGCTGGACGCCGCGAGCCTTTCAGCCGACCGGCGGATGCGGTCGTCCGCGGCCGTGAGCGGCGACGGTTCGAGCAGGTACCCTTCGGCGAGCCAGCCGTCGGGAAGCCGGTTGGGCTCCGCGGCGTGGCGTTCCACCGTGGCCTCGGCCACGAACTCGATCGCCCTCGAAATACGAGGCGCGAACACGTCGAAGACCATGTTCCCAAAGCGATCGGTCCGATCCACAAAGCGGACCCCTTCGCCGGAGACGGAGAGGTCGTGGCGGAGCCGGACCTGGTCGCCAAACCGCTCGGGCGGGATCACGACGAGTCGGTGATTCAGCTCGTGGATCGGCTCCGAGTACTCGTACCGGAAGGTCTGGCGCACGAGATACGACACCCGGCTCGCTGCCGCCCAGTCGACCGCGGAAGGCTCGATCATCACGAGTCCTTGGCCGTGTCGGCCCAGACGGTCATGGAGCGGAAGGCCGCGGGCCCGAAGGTCGTGATCATCGCCACGTCGAGGGCGTCGCGGCCGCGTCCGATCAAAACGCGCCCGACTCGGCGCGTGTTGTTGCGGGGATCGAACGTCCACCAACGGTCCCCCAGCCAGACCTCCATCCAGGCGGCGAAATCCATGGGGGCGGGATCGATAGGCACATACAGGTCTGGCAGGTAGCCGAAAACGTAGCGGGTCGGGATGTTCAACGCGCGGCAGAAGCTGATCGCGACGTGGGTCAGGTCCCTGCAAACCCCGATCCGGTCCCGCAACACGTCGGCGGCCGTGGTCAGCGGATTGCTCGTCCCGTACTTGAACTGGATGTGGTCGTGCACCCAGTCGCAGATGGCCTGCACGCGGGCTGCACCTGGCGCCGTCTGACCGAAGAGCTCCCAGGCCATCCCCATCAGCTGGTCCGACAGGCAGTAGCGGCTGGGCAGGGTGAAATGTAGGAGCTCACCAGGCAGCTCCTCGACCGGCGTTTGCGCCGCCGCCGCAGGATCGGGGTCGGGCTCGTCGGGGACGGCGCAAATGGCGTCGTAGCGCAGCACCACCTCGCCCACGGGCATGACGAAGCGCTTGACAGGGTTTCCGTAGATATCGCTGTACTCATCCACCGGCACAGAAGGGGTGGTCGCCCACGACTCGCTGACCAGGTGGTGGCTGGAGTCCGAGCGCGGCCGGACCTGGACGGTGGTGGGAGTTGGAGCGCTCACGCCGTAGCTGAACTCGCAGCCAACCCGTAACTTGATCGTTTTGCTTGATTTCGGTATGGCGCAGACACTATAGCGGTGGCCTCCGTGAATTCCGCGCAGAGCGGCGTTAAGGATGGAACCAGTTGACTTCGCTGGATGACGGCTATGAGAGCAACGGGTTCTATGACGAAATGCTTGCGGCCCCGGGGCGGCCGAGACCTGGCTACCGCCTGCTCTACGAGCAGCTGAACCGCCTGGGTCCGAAGGAGCTCGCCCGGCGGCACGGCCTCTCGATCGAAATGTTCCGCAACCACGGGATCACCTTTGCCGTCTACCCGGACGCTCAGGGAACGGAAAAAGTCTTCCCGTTCGACATCATCCCGCGGATCATCTCGGCCGGAACCTGGCGGCGCCTCGAAGCGGGGCTCAAGCAGCGCCTGGCGGCCCTCAACCTATTCCTCGACGACGTGTACGGACGCAAGCTCATCCTTCACCAACGCGCCATTCCGCCGGAGATCGTGCTGACCAGCCCCCAGTACCTGAGGGAGATCGAGGGCCTGCCAGTGCCGCACGGCATCCACTGCCACATCGCCGGCATCGACCTGGTCCGCGACCAGAGGGGCGACTTTTTCGTGCTCGAGGACAACCTTCGCACGCCGTCCGGCGTCTCGTACGTGCTGGCCAACCGCCACGTCATGAAGCGGGTGGTGCCCGATCTCTTCGCGGGCCACCCGGTGAGGCCTGTCGAGGGCTACGTGCACGAGCTCCTGCGCCACCTCAGGTGGCTTGCGCCAGCCGGCGTGGACGACCCCACGGTGGTCCTCCTCACGCCGGGCATCAACAACTCCGCTTACTACGAGCACCTCTACCTCGCCAAGCAGATGGGGATCGAGCTGGTGGAAGGTACCGACCTGGTCGTTGACCAGGACCACGTGTTCATGCGCACAACGCGCGGTCTGAAGCCGGTTCACGTCATCTACCGGCGGCTCGACGACCACTGGCTCGACCCGATCTTCGGTCGCCAGGAGTCGCTGGTCGGTGTGGCGGGACTGGTCAATGCCTACCGCGCTGGAAACATCGCGATCGCGAACGCCCTCGGCAACGGGGTCGCTGACGACAAAGCCGTCTACGCGCTGGTGCCGAAGATCATCCGGTACTACCTGGGCGAAGACCCGATCCTCCCCAACGTCGAGACCTACCTCTGTGCGTTCGACGCCGACCGCCGGTATGTCCTCGAGCACCTGAAGGACCTGGTGGTCAAGACAGTCGACGAGTCCGGCGGCTACGGGATGCTGATCGGGCCGGAGTCGACAAAAGTGGAACAAGAAGAGTTCGCGCGGCGCATCGCCGCGCGCCCGCGGAGCTTCATCGCCCAGCCGGTGGTCGCGCTCTCCGTGCAGCCGATCTTCGACGGCGGGCGGTTGCGCCGCACCCACCAGGACCTTCGACCGTTCGTGCTGACGGGTCCCGACGTGTACGTGACCTCCGGCGGCCTCACGCGAGTCGCCCTGAAGGCCGGCTCGCTGGTCGTCAACAGCTCACAGGGCGGTGGGAGCCGCGACACATGGGTCATGGCCGAAGACGCAGCGGATGGTTCGGATGCTTAGCCGGGCCGCCACATCGCTGACCCTGCTCGGACGGCACCTCGAGCGCGCCGACCACCTCGCCCGCATCCTGGGCGTGCACGTCTCGCTCTCCCTCGACCGCACCGACGAGCCGGGCCCCGAGTTCTGGACCCGTTTCATGGAGCTCGCCGGGTGGCGCGGCAGCGACACGAGCGGGCGGGACCAGGCGGTCGAGCTGATCGTCACGGGTTCGCTTGGACCGTCCGTGCGGGCCAGTGTGGCGGCGGCCCGGCTGGCCGCCCAGGCAGTCCGCCCCTCACTTCCCTCGGAGCTCTACGAGCAGGTCAACGCCCTGCACTGGCGCGTCCAGGCACCGAGATGGGAGCCCGACCTCTACCCGTTTCTAACGGACGTGCAGCTGAGCGTCAGGCTCGTCGACGGCCTGCTCATGGACACGATGCAGCACGACGAGGCGCGCGACTTCGTCCGCCTGGGCAAGTTCGTCGAGCGCACGGCCAACGTGATGACGATCGTCACGCGCAAGTCGGCGGAGCTTGCGGAAACGCCTGAGGATGCGCTCGAGTGGTCGGCCGTCCTGAAGTCGTGCTTCGCCTTCGAGTCATACCAGGCGCGCTACTCGGGCGGGGTGATTGCCGACCGGGTGATCGATTGCCTGCTGCTGGACCCGGCTCTGCCGCGTTCGGCGCGCTTCTCCGCGCAGGTCGCTCTGGACTCCGTTTCGAGGATCGACGGCCCTGGACGCCACTCCAAGCCGCGCCGCCTGCTGTCGCGGCTGCACTCGATGTTCGTCGAAGCCGGCACGGACCTGGTCGCCGAACACCCGCGCGAGTTCGAGAACGAGTGCCGGGACGTGCTTCGGCAGCTCGAGCTCGCCATGCGCGCGACCTACTTCCACCCGAGCAAGGTCCCAGCGAACGTGATCGGCGATGAGGGCCGCGCCATGCCCCAGCAGCAACAATGAACAGGCGCGCCATGAGCACGCTCGCACGATGAGGCTCGAGATCGTCCATGCCACCCGCTACCGATATTCGGGCCCGATCGCCGAGACGGTGATGGAGGTGCGCCTTCGGCCGATGGACGGCAACGGTCAACGCTGCCGCGAGTTTCACCTGGAGATCAGCTCGGGTATCAAGCCCGGTACCTACCGCGACGGGTACGGGAACGACGTGCACTACTTCAACCTCGTCCGGCCGCACACGAGCTTGAGCGTGACCAGCCGCTCGGTCGTGGAGACGGGCGGCGGGCTCGACGCCGACCCGGGAGAAGACCTGGTGCACGACTTCTTGCGCTTCCGTTCGCCGGTGAAGGACGTGCCCGGGATCCGGGAGCTCGCGAGCCGGCACCGGATCGCCGATCCGAGCTCCGGTTCCTCCGTCGAGCAGGCGCTGGACGACCTGACGCTGGCGATCAGCCGCGAGTTCGCCTACGACCGGGCAGTCACGACGGTCTACAGCTCGGTGGACGAGGTGCTCGCTTTGCGTGCGGGAGTCTGCCAGGACTTTGCCCACCTGTTCATCGCCGTCGCCCGCACGATGGGGGTGGCCGCGCGGTACGTGAGCGGGTACATCCACGCACCGGGTGCGGCCACCACCGCATCGCATGCCTGGGCTGAGGCATGGGTGCCGGGGCGCGGCTGGATCGGATATGACGCCACCCATCCTGTGCGCGCCGCCGAGCATCACGTCCGGCTCGCCGTGGGCCGCGACTACAGCGATGCCGCACCCACGCGGGGCATCTACATCGGCTCGGCGACCGGTTCCATGGAGGTCAGCGTCCGAACCCGAGACCTGTCAGCCCCCCACTAAGTCTCCATTGACAAATTGGTGCTTGAATCCATAAACGACCCCCATCGATGCCCTAGGCTTTCGACCGATGTCCATCAGGCACGGAATTGCGATCGCGATTATCCGGGGAGGTCCCCCGACTTAGCGCACTCCGCTCGAGTCGTTGGACCTCCCGGCAACAGGGTCGGGAGGTTTTTTTATGTCCAGCCGGCGGATCGTCATCTACGACACGACGTTGCGCGATGGGGCGCAGGGTCCGGCCGTGTCTTTTTCGGCCGCCGACAAGGTGCGGATCGCCCGCGCCCTCGACGGGCTCGGCTTCGACTACGTGGAGGGTGGTTTCCCCGGGTCGAACCCAAAGGATGAGGAGCTGTTCGCCAGCCTCGCCAAGCACCCGCTGAAGCGGGCGAAGCTCGCCGCTTTTGGAGCCACGCGCCGTGCCAACGGCCGCTGCGAGGACGACGCCAACCTCCGGGCCCTGACCGAAAGCGCGGCGCCGGTCTGGACGCTCGTCGGCAAGAGTGATCCATGGCAGGTGACCACCGTCCTTCAGACCACGCCCAGCGAAAACCTTGCCATGGTCGAAGAATCCGTGGCCTACGGCGTCGGCCTCGGACGGGAGCTCATTTTCGACGCGGAGCACTTCTTCGACGGCTTTGGCCGGGACTCGGAGTACGCGCTCGAAGTGTGCCTGGCAGCCGCGCGCGCGGGTGCGTCCTGGATCGTGCTCTGCGACACGAACGGAGGCAGCATGCCGCCAGAGATCCGGCGCGGCGTCGAGGCCGTGCGCGGGGCGCTGGCGGATCTGGACCGTCCGGTTCGAGTCGGAATTCACACCCACAACGACTGCGAGCTGGCCGTCGCCAACTCGCTCGAGGGTGTGCAGGCAGGCGCGGACATGGTGCAGGGCACCATCAACGGATACGGCGAGCGCTGCGGCAACGCCAACCTGGTCTCGGTCGTGGCCAACCTGGTCCTCAAGCTCGGACATGAAGCCCTTCCGGCCGCTTCGCTGGCGCGTTTCACGGAGCTCTCACGTACCGTCGCCGAGATCGCGAACCTCGCCTTGCCGCTCCAGCAGCCATTCGTCGGCCATGGTGCCTTCGCGCACAAGGGAGGCCAGCACGTGGCGGCGGTCCTCCGCCACAAGGATTCCTACCAGCACATCGACCCCAGCGTCGTCGGCAACGAGCCGCGGGTCCTCGTGTCCGAGCTGTCGGGTCGTGGAAACGTGCTCGCAAAGGCGCGCGAGTTTGGCCTGGAGCTCGACCGCGACGACCCGCAAACGAGGTGGCTGGTACAGCACCTCAAAGAGCTCGAGCACCGCGGCTACTCATACGAGGCCGCCGACGCTTCGTTCGAGATGCTGGTGCGCCGCCTGCAGCCGGGATACGAGGCCCCCTGGAGAGTGGCCGACTTCACGACGAGCGTCCGGAAGAACGGCGACTCGGTGAATGCGGAGGCGACGGTGCAGGTCGAGGTCGGCGGAACCGTCTATCACACGGCCGCGTCAGGAAATGGTCCGGTCAACGCGCTCGATGCGGCGCTGCGGAAGGCGCTCAGTCCTCGGTTTCCACGGCTGCGGGGGGTGACCCTTCACGACTACAAGGTCCGCATCCTCGACGGCGACGCGGGAACGGCGGCGACGACGCGGGTCTTGGTCGAGTCGGGCAAAGGGCTCAAGCGCTGGACCACCGTCGGTTGCTCGAGCAACATCATCGAAGCATCGCTGCTGGCGCTGGTCGATTCGCTGGAGTACGCGCAGCGGCATTAATGCGCCCTGCGCGCGCCAGCTTTAATGCGCCCTGCGCGCGCCCGGCGCCCTGAGCGGCGGTCAGGCTGTCGCGTAACTCGCTTCGATAGCCATGTGGTTGGAGCGTGAAGCAAGCGCCCGCTTGAGCTGCTGAACAGCGCCGACCACGTCCCCTCGGGCCTCGAGGATGTCGGCATAGCGCGCGTAGGTGCGGCTGACCAGGTCCGGCGATACGCCGGGTTGCCCCAGGACATCGAACGCGGCGGCGAATTCAGCGTCGGCAGTGGAGTCATCTCCCCTTGCGTCCGCTACGAGCCCAAGCCAAGCATGCGCGTCAGCCATTGATCCGACCGCTGAGTTCTGACTGGCCGATTTCAAAGCCTCGTTTGCGAAGCGATGAGCTTCTTCGAGATTGGACTCGGCAAGCTCCAGCTCGCAAAAACTCAGCAGGAGAGCGGCCTTGGATGCATGGTCTGACCTGGCATCTTCAAAAAGCTTGAGGGCTCGTTCGAAATGGCTGCGCGACCTTGCCACCTCACCACCACGAAGCAACATCACTCCAAGATTGTTCTCGGTGCGCGCAAGGGAGATTCTGTCGTTGAGGGTCTCGAGAAGAGTCATCGCACGCTGGGCGTAATGCGTCGCCTGGTTGATGTTGCCGAGCTCCTGGTAGGCAAAGCTCAAGTTGCTGTACAGAATGGACAGCCGGCGCAGATCAGTGATCACGTCTCCCATCGCGATGGATTGTTCCAGGGCCTTGATCGCGGACTCCCAGCGGTGGTTGGCGGCATGGACGCCACCGAGCACTCCCAGCAGGCGGCTCTCGGTCAGGCTCGGAATCGGGTTCAAGGACCTGCACGTCTCGAGCGCACCCTCAGCGAGGGCAAGCGCACCTGGGTCCTGCATCATGTAAGCCGCCGACGCTTCGCTGCCGAGGCACTCGGCAGTCATGAGCATATCGCCCGACCGCTCGAAATGCGCCCTGGCGGTCGATGCAAGGCGCCGTGCCGGCACCCACTGCGCAAGTCGGAGGTGTGCGGTGGCCATCTGGAACTTGATCCGCGCCACGAGCTCCTGGTCGCGCTCAGAAGCAAGCAGAGCCTCACCCGCGGCCAGCGCGCCCCGAGGGTCACCGGTCGCGATCAGGCGCTCGAGCTCGGCGGTGGTGACGGTGGAACGAGCTTCCGTGGTGCTCGGCCGGGTGAGGAAATAGTCCAACGGGCGCCCGGTCCGCTCCGCGATGAGCTTGAGGGTCTCCATCGAAGGCTTCGCCTTGCCCGTCTCCACGAAGTAGATGGCGGTGCGGCTGATCTCGTCCCCGGCGACCTGCGCCAGGCTCAATCCCGCATCAGCCCTTGCCTGCTTCACGGTGCCCGGTTTGATCTCGACGCCACGACGGCGCCCACGACGGCCCGAGGTTGCCTTCCCGATCGGCCTCGGGCCGTCTCCGCCTGGCGGGTGTGTTTCCACCTCTGACATAACGTCAGCTTATCTGACTATTTGTCAGTTGACAAAGTTGAATTGACGATTCCTGCGGGTTAGTGGCAGCAGCCAGGGATGTTCTCAGCACCGACGCCGAGCGACAAGACCAGCACCAGGATCGTCGCCAGGATGGCGGCAAACATGAGCTTTCGCATTCAAATCACCTCCTTTGCGGCGCAGACCAGCGCCGCGGAGGGCTCCGAGTAGAGGCTCAATCGGGGGTGGCGGCGATGGCCGGACCCGCCGGGTGGGCGGCCGACAAGCGCCCCCCGACGGCACACGCCATCGCAATCAGCTTCACCCCACCTACCGCAGCGCCGAGAAATCCGAGTCCGGCTTCGTACAATCCGACCGGCAGTGAGAGGACGCGCAGAGCGATCGCCGCGGGCAGCACCACCAGAAAAAGGGCGGCAGCCACAACCCCGATCGTCGCGACCGCGGCCGCCAAGCCTGGTGCTTCGAGCTTATCCCCGGTCCCATCGGCGCGATCCAAATCGCGCTCTGCGCCTGTTGACTTGATTGGCACTGTCCCCCACTAAGCCGTGCTTCACCCCTCGCGGCTGTGCTACAAGTACTGCCCCACTCATGTTAATTGAAAATCGGATGAATTAACGTGGAGGTCGTGAAGTAGTGGCGAGATCCCCTTCTCCGACGTTCGCTCCGGTCCTGCGCCCTGCGCCTCCGGCCGGCGTCTTGTCCTCGCCTCCGGCAGCAGCGATTCCAGTCGTCACCGGATTCGGTTTTCGAGACTGGCGCGCATTCTCGATCGCGGCCACCGCCGCCGCGCTGCTGGCCGCGGCGTTCGTCGTCTGGACCGCGCTACGTATCGGTGGCGACACGGCGACGGTAGCCGTCGACGACATCGGCGAAGCCGTGGCCGCGCTGATCGCGGCCATCAGCTGCGGGCTCGCCGCGGCTCGAACGTCGAACCGGACCCGACTCGCCTGGACGTTCTTCGCGGCGTCTTCGGCAAGCTGGTGCGCCGGCGAAGTTGTCTGGTCGGTCTATGAGGTCGGGATGGGCGTCCACGTCCCGTTTCCCTCCGCGGCCGACGTGGGTTTCTTGCTGGCCATCCCTCTCGCGCTCGTGGGAGTGTTTGCTTTCACGTCGGCGCCGTCGCGTCTGACCACGCGAGGTGAAGCACTTCTGGCGGGCGCCTTAATCGCCCTCTCGCTTCTGTTCGTGGCCTGGGCGCTCGGGCTCGGCAGGGTCTACGACACGTCCACGGCGTCACCTCCCGCCCGGTTGATCGGGTTGGCCTATCCGGTCTCAGACATCATCACGATCACGGTTCTCGTGCTTGCCCTGCGCCGAGCCCGGAGGTCGGAGCTGGGCAGCTTGTTCCTGCTCTTGGGCGGACTTGCCTCGGCGGCCTTCGCAGACAGCGCTTTCGCGTATCTCACCGCAAGCGGGACCTACGGCGTCATCGGCAGCCTCCTGGATTCGGGTTGGGTGATCGGCTATCTGATGATCGCCCTTGCCCCCATCTGGCCCGCGACCGCCGCCGAGAAAGTAAAAGTCGAAGGCCCGATCGAGCTGTGGCAGCTGGTGCTTCCATGGGTGGCTGTGCTGGCCGCCGCTATCACGGCGATCAAGCTTGCTACCGGCGACCAGGTCTTAGACCGGTTCGAGACCGTGATGGCCGGGAGCATTGGGCTCCTTCTGGTCGGGAGCCAGGTCCTCTCGCATCGGGATTCTCTGTCGCTGCTCGCCAAGAGCCAGGAGGCGGAAAACCAGCTCGCGCGACGCAACAGCCTGCTCAACGAGATCGTCACCCACGCCCCGCTCGGCATCGTGCGGGTCGGCACCGACATGCGGATCATCGATGTGAATCCCAGGATGGCCGCCCTGATGCGCGTCGAGTCGAGCCGGCTCGTTGGAATGCCGGTCGCGGCCTACCTCGACCCCACCGAGTTCACGCGCGTCTTCGACCTGTTCCAGCCGCTGTGGAACAGCGCCGTCGATTCGATCGAGTCGGACAGCCGCGCCATCCGCGGGGACCGCAGCAGCGCGTGGCTTCACTGGAGCGCAACAACTGTGCGAAATGCGGCAGGACGCATCGAGTACTTCCTCGCGATGTACGAGGACACGGATGCCCAGCATGCTGCCAACGAGGCGGCGACGGCGCACCTCGCCGGCATCGAGCGGTTGAACCAGCTGAAGAGCGAGTTCATCACCCTTGTGAGCCACGAGTTTCGCACCGGCCTCGTGGGCATCCAGGGATTCAGTGAGATGATCCGCGACTCTGACCTGGAGGTGGCGGATGTCAAGTCCTTCGCGGGCGACATCAACAAGGACGCCCAGCGCCTCAACCGGATGATCAACGACATGCTCGACCTTGACCGCATCGAGGCCGGCCGGCTGACGCTGCGCTTGGAAGCGGTGGACATCAACGTGGTGCTGGAGGAGGCCGTCGAGCGTGCACGCGCGTCTAGCGAACATCACGTGTTCGAACTCAAGCTTGATCCGGCGCATCCGGTCACGCAGTGCGATCCAGACAGGGTCGCGCAGATCGTCGCCAACCTGCTCACGAACGCGGTCAAATACTCCCCCGATGGAGGCGAGGTCGTGGTCTCGAGCCACGCGAGCGAAGGGTTCGTCGAGGTGAGCGTGCGCGACCACGGCGCCGGTATCGCGCCGGAATTCGCCAAGCGCCTTTTCAGCCGCTATGAGCGCTACGAGAAGACGAGCGGCAAGATCATCGGCACCGGGCTTGGCCTCGCGATCGCACGGCAGATCGTCGAGATGCACCACGGGCGTATCTGGGTAAACACCACGGTCGGCTCTGGGTCAGACTTCCGCTTCTCCCTGCCAATGACGCTTCCGGAACCGTCCGGCGGCTGAGGGCTATTCTCGGTCGAGGAATTCGGTCACGAGAGATTGAAAGTGATGCACCCCGTTCTCGCGCAGCGCTGAAAAGCGGCCGCGACTGTACGAGCGGGAGCGCAGTCCCTTCTGGACCTGCTCGCAGACTCCGATGTCCTCCTGCTGGATCTCGTCCGAGAACGCTATCGTCTGCTGCATCGATTCCCACCCCGCGCCCGTGCCGGGTTCGGCGAAGAACCATTCGAAGATCGTGAGCGTGCGATCGACTCCCATCGGGAGGATGACGTTCGTGCTGATGTTGTCCTGGTAGATGTTCAGCATCGTGTTGGGGAAGATCCAGTAGTAGAGAGCGTTGTCTTCCGCGCCCGGCATCCGGATGTAGCGCCGGTCACGGCCAGGCACCTCACCGGGCTTCAGCTCTCGGATCGGCGCGTGCTGCTTTGAGTAGTAGCGGAAAGTCTCCACCCGATAGTTGTCGTACTCGAGCTCTTTGAACAGTCCCGGGTGCGCGATGGGCAGGTGATATCCCTCGAGGTAGTTGTCCACGTAGACCTTCCAGTTGCACGCGATTTCGTAATCGCGATGCTCGACCCGACGCATGTGCGCCATCTCGTATCCGGCCGACACGATTTCCGACGGGATGGCGCCGATCCAGTCGGCGAGGGGTGCGGCGTTCGGGTCGAGGTTGGCGAACACGAAGGGTCCGAGCGTATCGACTCGAATCGGCGCCAGGCCGAAATCGGCCTTGTCGAAGTCCTCGGTGCCATCCATCTCTCGGGCCGTTTGCAGCTTCCCGTCAAGGCCGTAGACCCATCCGTGATACCCGCACTGCAGCGACTTGCGGTTGCCGCGCGTCGTCACCACCTGCGCGGCGCGATGGCGGCAGACGTTGTAGAAGCCGCGGAGCTTCCCATCCTGGGCATGGGTAAGCAGGATCGGCTCATCGAGGATGCTGGCCGGTTTGAAGTCACCGACGCGCGCCAGCTCGCTCATGTGCGCAACGAGCTGCCAGGTCCGGTAGAAGATCCTGTCCTTCTCGCGCTCCAGGACGGCGGGGTCGAGGTAGACCGTCGACGGCAGCGTCGAGGCGCGCGCGACGTCAGTTTCGAGCTTCATCGTTCAAGGGCAATTGTGGCATTCACGCAGAATGCTGCCGTGCAGAGTGCCTCGCTCGCGATCGTGAACGGCGTGGTGTGGCCTCCGCGAGCTCGAGTCAGCGCCGTCGCGGTGGTGGGTGATCGCATCTTCGCGTCAGGGTCGGACGAAGACGTGCGCTCGATGTGCGACCGGCGCACCCGGCTGATCGACGCGCGGGGCGGCAGCATCCTCCCCGCGTTCAACGACGCGCATGTCCACTTCCTGATGGCCTCCCGTTCGCTTGGCAAGCTGGACCTCTTTGGGGCTGAGACCCAGGCGGAGGTGGAACGCCGGATCACCCGCTACGCCGCGAGTCACCGCGGCCCGTGGATAGTCGGCAGAGGCTGGTTCTACTCGGCCTTTCCTGGCGGCATGCCAACGGTCGAGCTGCTGGACAGGCTCCTCCCCGACCGCCCGGCGTACATCGAGTCTTACGACGCGCATACCGGCTGGGCCAACACACGAGCCCTTTCCGCATCAGGCGTGGAGTCGAGCGGAGTGCTCAAAGAGGCGGCGATGCTGGGCGTGACGCGCCACGTCCCCGCGCAGACCAAAGACGAGGACCTCGAAGCGCTCCGCGCAGGGATGCGCGTAGCTGCGGAGCACGGGATCGGCTCGGTTCAAGAGGCGGGCGGGGGCCAGGATCAGCTCGAGCTGTGGGACGCCCTGCGTGAGTCAGACGAGCTGACGCTTCGAGTGAGACTCGCGTTCGACCTGGGCCCGGGCCAGGATTCCTTGCGCCTGAAGGAGCGATTGGACGCGTATGAGGACCAGTCGCGCGGTCGCCGGACCGACCCCTGGCTTGGCGCGGGCATCCTGAAGGCGTTCGCAGACGGGGTCGTCGAATCACGCACCGCCGCGCTGCTGGCGCCCTACGAAGGCGTCTCGGAGACTGGCGCGCCGCTTTGGGGTCACGACGAGCTTGCGCACGCGGTGCGAGCCGCCGACGCGCGTGGCTGGCAGGTCCAGGTTCACGCGATCGGTGACGGTGCGATCCGGCAGGCGCTCGATGCATTCGCGCAGGCGACACCCGAGCGGCGGCACCGAATCGAGCACATCGAGTCGCCGTCGCCCCTCGACATACCCCGCTTTGCCGAGCTCGGCGTCATCGCCAGCATGCAACCACAGCATGCCGAGCCCAATCGCAACCTCTTCGAGATGTGGTTGCCCAACCTCGGGGAGGAGCGTGCCGCCTACGGCTGGCCGTGGCGCTCGATCCTCCACTCGGGGGCCCGCATCGCGTTCGGCACCGATTGGCCGGTGGTGCCCCTCGACCCGGCGGCGAGCCTCCACGTGGCGGTCACGCGCCAGACCCGAGGCGGGGAGCCCGCCGGGGGCTGGTTGCCCGACCAGCGATTGAAGGTCGCCGAGGCGCTGGCCGCCTGGACCTACGGCGGAGCTTACGCAGAGCACTGCGAGGACCGGAAAGGGACGCTCGGGGATGGCATGCTGGCCGACATTGCAGTGCTCGACCGCGACGTCCTGGTTACGCCCCCTTCAGAGCTTCACGCGCTCAAGGTGATCACCACGATCGTCGGGGGCCGGGTCGTGTACGAACGCTGAAAGGCGGCCCATGGGTCCGTCCCTTCATGTACGAGTGCTGACGGGCCGGAACGCCCGGCCCGTCAGCGTGTCTTCAGATGCTTTCTTACGCCCCGGGTGCGCCCGCGGGTATGGGTTTTGGAGCGGCCGCGGTGGTGACCGGACCGCCGTGGATCGCGTGCCCACGACCGACCGCCCAGAAGACGACCGCCACCACGATCAGGAAGGCGACGACGGCAAATGTGTAGACCTCAAAGGTGGTGCGGCTGACACCGGAGGCATCAGCGCTCCAGGTGTAGGTGAAGAGACCCGGCCAGAGCGAGAAGACGGTGGCCGCGACGACCCAGAACATCGTGAGGATGACGCACACCCAGGCGCCCAGGTTGCCTCCAGGTACCACGAACGGCCGGGGCACGTTGGGGTACTTTCGGCGGAGGGTGATCAGGGCCGGGAAGATCAGGATGTACGAGAAGGTGGTGGTCGAGATGACCAGGCCCAGGACGGCGGCGAAGAAGCCATGCAGGCTGCCGCCCGTGATGAAGAAGGTGATGTACATGAAGATCGTGGCGATGATGCCCGAGGAGACGTTGACCACGACAGGCGTCCCAAAGCGGGCGGAGAAATAGCCGAGCTGCTTGGGTCCGGAGCCCGCGAGCGCGCCGATGGCCATCAGCCGGTCTGACCCCATCAGCCACGTTGTGCCACTCGACAGGAGCACGAACACGACCGCCAACCCGGCCACGTGGTTGAAGAACGGGGCGGCGCTTCCGAAAACGCTGCCGGAGGCGAACTGGTATGCGGCGACAAAGCCCCCGACGTTGCTCAGCTGATCCGAGGAAAGGATCAGGATCACGCCGACGATCGGGATCCCATAACCGAGGAAGGAAATCAGCCCCGATGCGTAGATCGCACGCGGGATGTCGCGCTGCGGGTCTTCCATCTCCTCGCTCGCGTTGGTCTGCAGCTCGAAGCCGATCCACTGGAAGACGATGACCCCGATCACGCCGATCAGGATCGTGAAGTCGGTCGGCACGAAGCCGGTCATCGAGCCGTGGAATCCATGCTGGGTGCCAGTGATGATGACGAGCAGAGCGAAGAAAAGAAGCAGCGCGATCCTGAGGAAAGCGCCCAGATTGGGCACCCACTTCATGTACCGAAGCGACAGGATGTTCATCGTCACGGCGACCCAGATGAAGAGGAAGCCGATCACGGTCTCCGCTCCCTGGTTGCCGGTGAAGCTGCTCCCCCACAGCGCGTCCAGCGCGGCGATGGCGGTCGCCGTGAGGGTCCCGCCCAGCCAGATCGGGTTGCTGAGCCAGTAGAGAACGCCGACCACCGCTCCCGCGAAGTGGCCGTATGCCAGGCGCACCCAGTCGTAGGTGGCGCCCTCGGTCGGGAAGGCGGCCCCCAGCTCGGCCGTCAGCAGGCCGTAGGGGATCAGGAATGTGACCGCTGAGACGATCAGCCAGAAGATCGCCTGCGCCCCATAGGACGACGACTGCCCGATGGTGTCGATCGCCACGATGGCGCAGACCGTAAAGAAGATCATGTCGAACCGGAACAGCGACTTCTTGAGCTTGCGCTTCTCAGCGACCAGCTCAGCTACGGCAGCTGTCTCCCCCATCCACACCCTCCCAGGTTTATGACGCAGGACTGAAATTCGCGACAATTAGAGATCCACGGCGCACCGCTGTCAAGGCGACCGCCTGATTAAGGGGAAAACGAATGGCGACCACGACCAAGCGCGAAGTGCCGGCCAGCCGCGTCGCCGAGCTGATCGCCGGCGAGGAAGAGAAGTTCCGACGGGCGCGCCCGCGCTCCCTCCAGCTCTGGACGGAGGCCCGCGAGGTGATGCCCCGGGGAGTGCCCTCCTCGTTCCAGGACGCGGCTCCGCAGCCCATCTTCATGGAGCGGGGAAAGGGAAGCCGGATCTGGGACGTCGACGGCAACGAGTACGTCGACTTCCACAACGGGTTCGGCGTCATGGTGGTCGGCCACGCCCACCCCAAGATCGTCGACGCCGTCACCCGGCAGATGGCGCTCGGCTCGCACTTCGCGCAGCCGGTCGAGAACAGCATCATCGTGGCGCGGGAGCTGAAACGACGCTTCCACCAGCCCAAGTGGCGATTCACGAACTCAGGTACCGAGTCCACTCTGGACGCGGTGAGGATCGCGCGCGGCTTCACGGGCCGGGAGCGCTTGATCAAGATCGAGGCCTCCTACCACGGACACCACGACGCGCTCATGGTCTCCGTCGAACCGCCCCGCGACCTGATGGGGGCGCCCGACTCGCCCGCGTCGGTGCCCCAGAGCGAAGGCATCCCGGCCGCGATCGTCGAGCTGACGACGGTTGTTCCGTTCAACGACCTGCCCGCCCTCGAAAAGGCGTTCGCCAAGCATCGTGACGAGGTCGCCGCGATCATCGTCGAGCCGGTGATGATGAACGTCGGGATCGTGCTGCCGGATGCGGGATACCTGGGGGCGATCAAGGAGATGGCTCACCAGCACGGCGCGCTCCTCATCTTCGACGAGGTGAAGACCGGGGCCACCATCTCGCCCGGCGGGGCGACCGAAAGGTTTGGCGTCACTCCCGACCTGGTCGCGCTGGCCAAGGCCATCGGCGGGGGCCTGCCGTGCGGCGCCGTCGGCGGCCGGGACGATGTGATGGCCGTCATCGAGGACCATCGAGTCGCCCAGATGGGCACGTTCAACGGCAACCCTCTCACGATGGCCGCCTCCAGGGTCACGCTGCTCGAGATCCTCGACGCGTCCGCGTACGCGCATTTCGATGCTCTGGCCGAGACGCTCCAGGGTGGTCTGGACGGGGTCATGGCCGAGCACGGGCTGCCCTTCCACGTGACTACCCTGGCCGCGCGCGGTGGCATCACCTACCGGGAAAAGCGGGTCCGGAACTACCGCGACTATCTCGAGATCGACAAGTCGCTCGCGTACCTCAGCTGGCTGTACCAGTGCAACCGCGGCGTCGTGATGGCGCCTGGGGCGGAGGAGAACTGGACCCTGTCGGTGCAGCACTCCATCGACGACGTTCAGCGCTACGTGGACAACTTCGCCGAGATGGCGAAAGACCTCCGGTCGTAACCGGCAGCTGATCGTGTCGCGCCTGGGCGGGATGTATGGCCCGGATGTGACCTTTCTTGGGGTGGAACGCTGCGACCTCGCGCAGCCCTCCACCCTGGAGGGAGCGGACGTCGTGATCATCGGCGCGCCCTACGACGCCGGCACCTCCTATCGGGCAGGCGCGCGTTTCGGGCCGAAGATGATCCGGACCACCGACTACCTGCCCCACGACTCTTCCCGTCCGCACCTGGCATTGAGAGTCGACCCTCTACAGGAGATGCGCGTTGTGGACGCGGGCGACATCGAGATGGCGGGCGTGGAGCAGCGCGTGCCGCTCGACGCGCTCGAGAACGCGGTCCGCATCGCGACCGCTGCCGGCGCCATCCCGATCGTGCTGGGCGGCGATCACACGATCACCTGGCCCGACGTTACGGGTGTGGCACGCGTCAAGGGCTGGGGCCGCGTCTCGGTCATCCACTTCGACGCGCATGCCGATACCGGCTCGATCCAGTTCGGGAGCCTCGTGGGCCATGGGCTCCCGATGCGCCGGCTGATCGAGTCCGGCGCGTGCCGCGGCGACCGCTTCCTGCAGATCGGGCTGCGCGGCTACTGGCCGGAGCCCCCCACGCTGCAATGGATGGCGGAGCAGAAGATGCGGTCCTTTGAGATGCACGAGGTGGTGCAGCGCGGCCTGGACTCGGTGCTGGAGGAGGCTTTCGCGATCGCAGTCGACGACTGCGATGGCGTCTTCGTGTCCGTGGATCTCGACGTCGTGGACCCAGGCATGGCGCCGGGAACGGGCACGCCGGAACCTGGCGGATTCACGGGGCGGCAGCTCCTCGACGCGGTCAGGCGGATCGCGATCGAGCTGCCGGTCGTAGGGATCGACGTGGTGGAGGTTGCGCCCGCCTACGACTCGGCCGACATCACCTCTTTCCTGGCCAACCGAGTGGTCCTGGAGATGCTGTCGGGCATCGCCTACCGGCGCAAGGGCGGGACATGGGCGACCATTCCGCCCACTCTGCTAGGCGGACGGTAGAGGCGCGACCGTAGCCTTGCCTCTATAGATACGGCCTGATCAGCTTGCCGAACTCCTCGAGCTTCGACAGCGCCTGGTCCCTGCCGTCCGGCGGCACGTACCAGATGCAGCGGTCGACCCCGGCTGCAGCCAATCGCTCTATCTCGCCCGCCTCCGCCTTCGGGTAATACGAAACGGGAATCGGCCCACGGCCTGCGGCGCGCGCCAGCTCCTGCAGCTCCGGAATGCGCTCGACCGCGTTGCCCCGGTTCGGCATCCAGCCGTCCGCATAGCGGACGACGCGTTCGAGGATCTTCGGACCACTGCCCCCGAGGATCACCGGCGGATGGGGCTTCTGTACTGGTTTCGGCCAGCACCACGTGGGTCCGAAATCGACCATGTCGCCGTGGTACTCGGCTTCGTCCTCCGTCCACATCGCCTTGATGGCCTCGACCTTTTCACGCAGCAGCTTCCACCTGGTGCTGAACTCAGTCCCATGATCTGCCATCTCTTCGCGGTTCCAGCCCGCGCCGATCCCGAAGATGAACCGACCGTTCGAGACGAGATCGACGCTGGCGGCTTCCTTGGCGGTGTGGATCGGATCGCGCTGAATGAGCAGGCAGATCCCGGTCCCGACTCGAATCGTCCTGGATGCAGTGGCGGCGACAGTGAGCGCAACAAACGGATCCATCGTATGGAAGTAGTGCTTGGGCAGGTCTCCACCGGCCGGATACGGGCTCTGCCGGCTGACCGGGATATGCGAGTGCTCGGCGACCCACAGAGATTCGAACCCGAGCTCCTCAGCGGACGGCGCAAGCTCCGCCATCGAGATCGCGTAGTCGGTCGGGAAGATCGCGACTCCGAATTTCACCTCAACATGGTGACAAATCTCGACAGCCAGGTCGGGTGCGGCCGGTCGCTAGCCCGCGAGCGACAGCCCCCGAGCGGGTGGCGCGATCCTGCTGGAGTTGGTGTCGAGGGCGGCGAGCAGAGCCGAAACGACTCGCGTGTCGAGTCGCCTGCCAGCCTCCTCCATCATCACGAGCCGCGCGTCCAACGGGGCCCTCGCCTTCCGGTAAGGCCGGTCGGATGTCAGCGCATCGTAGGTGTCAGCGGCCGCGACGATCCGCGCTTCGATGGGAATCGCCTCAGCGCCCAGCCCGTAGGGGTAGCCGCTGCCGTCGAGGCGTTCGTGGTGATACAGGACAGCCAGGAGCTCCCGCCGCGAACGGCCGTCGCCCAGGATGGAAAGGCCGATCTCCGGGTGCGACTTCATGAGCGTCCATTCGGATTGGTCGAGCGGCGAGTGCTTGCCGAGGATCTGTTCCGGGATGGCCAGCTTGCCGATGTCGTGCAGCAGGCCGGCTCGCGCCAGCACCCGAAGCTCGCTGGTCGTCATGGCCATCTGGCGTCCGATCTGGACGCACAGATGGGCCACGCGCCGGTTGTGGCCCAGCGCCTGCCGATCCTTGACCATGCGTCCCAGGACCGCAATCGCGTCCAACCACCCTCTGATCTGAGGAACCTGGTATTCAACCACTGGGGACCCTCCTTCCCAAGAGGCTTACTGGAAGTAGTTACCGATACACAACGTCTGGTTGCACAACGGTCGGAAGGTCCATTCGGGTCGCCTTCCAATTTCGCGGCGGCTACTTCGAGTAGCCAGGCGGTGCTCAGTCGGGCTCAGCGAGCTCCAGGCAGCGCGTTCCTCTGAGATCGACCCAGTAGCGGCCGCGTCCGCGCACGGCTCGCATCAGCACTTGCTCGAAGCCCGGGCAGCGCACCACCACCCCCGGCGCCTGCATGTAGACGTCGACCGGTCCCACCGCGTTGACGGCGCCGCAAGCAGCGCACGTGGTCTCGGCGCTGGTCATCTCCATCGCGAAAATTTCACGCAGCAGGCCTCCGATCGCGTTTCCATCGAGCTTCGCGTCGGACACGGCGACATCGGGCTACAGCCGGATTCGCGGCCTTAGCTCGTGGCGCTTCGCCATTCCAACGCCGGGCCGAGCTTCTTCTCGAAGAGCCCGGCAACCTCTCCCGGCTTTGGAAAGCGGCCCGCCGCCTTCTTGCTGAAGACGAGCTCGCCGTCGAGGGTGATCTCGAAACGGCCGCCACTCCCGCTCTGGAGCTCGACCGACCGCATGATGGGGGCCCAGCGGCTTAGAAGCTCTCCGGCCAGGCCCACGGCCCGGTCAAGGTAGTCTCAAGGAACGCAGTATTCGATCTGGGCTTCATGAAGCGAATTGATCATGCCGCGCGCATCCGGTTGTTCTTTGGATTGTGCTCCACCTCAGCCAGCCCCAATGCTTCGAGGAGCGGCGGCATGTACATCCCGAACCTGCCGCGCAATCCCTTCTTGAGTCCGTACCAGCCGCCGACCGAGTTCTGCGGTGACCTGCCCCACGCCTCGACGGTTCCTTCGGCCGCCGGCTTCTGCTCGTCGGCGCTGCCGAGCGGCATCCAGTCGCCGTGTTTCTTGAGCATGGCGTGGAGGTCGTCGATCGCCCGCATGTGGTAGCGGAGCTCTGTCTTGCCGACGATGCAGACGATGGCCGGTGGCTCCAGAGTCTCGTCCCGATACATCTGGAACTCAGACGACCCGCTCGGCGTCGTTAGCTGCCACGGTGACTGCTTGGTGCCGTCTCCTTTCACTTTCGCCACGCCGGGATCACACGTTCGGCAGGCGGGTGAGGCGCCAGAAGCGACCGGGCGGGTACATCGGGTCGGCGGTGACGAGCGGGACGTCGAGGTTGTAATCACCAAGAACCATGTGCTCCGCACCTTCTTGCGTGCCGGCCGGGAGCGGCTGGTCGAGGACTAGCGCCTGCGCGTCGAGACGCTGTCGCAGCACCATGCCCGGCCACTCGATTAGCTCGACATCGACGGTCGAAATGAGGTCCGTTTGCGCGCCCCACGGTGTGATGTACGTGGAAATGGTCTGGTTCTTGACGATGACCTTGCGCACGTGCAGCGCAGCTTGCATCGGTCCGATCAGCTGCTTGGCGGCCGCAAACGCAGCGGCCAGGGTCAGCTGGCCCATCACGCACCCAAAGAAGTTGATCGGTACGCCGTCCACGGAAATCTTCGCTGCGAACAAGAAGTTCGCGCCGGTGTTCAGGCCCGAGCCTGTCTTGATGCCGATGATCCCGCTCTGCCCGAGCACCTGGTCGACGTTGAAGACAGTACCCGCGACCGGGAGCTGAGCCTCTCCCATGCCGACCACCTGCGCGAACACCTCTTGTTTCATCGCGGCCATGCCCAGGGCCATCAGGTCGGTCGGCGTGCTCACCGTGCCTGGATTCGCTCCGCTCGTGTCCGCGAACTTCGTGTGCGTCAGGTGCAACGCGGCCGCCCGGGCATTCATCTTGGCGACGAACACATCGATCGAGCCGGCGTCCCAGCGCGCGGCGGTTTCGGCCAGGTTGTTCGCCGACGGGATCAACATTCCTTCCAGGAGCTGAAGCTCGGTGATCTGCTCACCCAATTGCACCGCGGCCACAGACTGCTTGTCCACGAAGTCGGCGTTGTAGTACTGGACGTCGGCGTCGGTGATGGTGATCGTCGGGCCGGTGTCGTTCAGCTTCAGTGGCTTGTCCTCGAGGATCAGCAGGGCCGTCATGACCTTGGCCACGCTGGCGGCCGGAATCGCCTGCTCGTTGCCTGAGCTCGCGATGAAGCCGAGGCCCTGGACGCCGATGGCGGCCGAGCCGCGGGCCGGCCAGGGCAGGACGGGCGGGGTGCCTGCGACCGTCTCCTCGGCCGGCGGCGCGCCGGTGGCGGCCACAGCTGGAATCGGGCGGAGATAGTTCCAGGTTGCGAGGACGACGACGACCAGCAGGAGAAGTGCCCCGATCCGAAGCCGCATGCCTCGAAGAACATACGTGATGGGCGAGGGCCGACCACGGGGCGATCAATGTCCGCTGACACGGCTATCCTGCCCGGAGTGAAGGCGCTCGTCAAAGCCAAGGCCGCGCCGGGCCTTTGGCTGCAGGACGTACCCGACCCGGAGCCCGGTCCCGGCGAGGTGTTGATCCGCGTCCTGCGCACGGGCATCTGCGGCACCGACCTCCACATCGAGAGCTGGAACGAATGGGCCCAGGCGACTATCCATCCACCCCTCGTGATCGGACACGAATTCGTCGGCGAGGTGGTGCGCCTTGGCGAAGGTGTGGCGTCGGTCTACCCCGGCGAGATCGTCGGAGCCGAGGGGCACATCGTCTGCGGTCGTTGCCGCAACTGTCTGGCCGGACGGCGGGCCCTCTGCGCTAATACGGTCGGCATCGGAGTGCAGCGCGACGGCGCCTTCGCCGAGCTAATCGTGATGCCGGCGATCAACCTGTGGCCGCACCTGACCAAAATCGACCTCGACGTCGCGTCGATCTTCGACCCGTTCGGCAACGCCGTTCACACGGCGACGCAGTATCGCCTCGTCGCCGAAGACGTGCTGGTCACCGGCGCCGGGCCGATCGGGATCATGGCCGCACTGGTGGCGCGCCACATCGGCGCGCGCCATGTCGTCATCACCGACGTCAGCGACTTCCGCCTGGAGCTCGCGCGCAAGGTCGGCGTGACACGTGCGGTGGATGTCCGCACGACAACTCTTGCCCAGGTGCAGGAAGAGCTCGGCATGAAAGAGGGATTCGACGTTGGGTTCGAGATGTCCGGCCAGGCGAGCGCGCTGCGCGACATGGTCACGAACATGGCGCACGGCGGACGAGTCGCCATGCTGGGACTGCCGGACCACGAGTTCGCCGTCGACTGGTCCCAGGTCGTCTTCAAGATGCTGACCGTCAAGGGCGTCTACGGTCGCCAGATCTTCGAGACCTGGTATCAGATGTCGGTGTTCACGCAGACGGGCCTCGACATCTCGCCGGTGATCACACACCGCTTCCCGTATCGCCAGTTCGAAGAGGCATTCGCGGTAGCTCATTCCGGCAAATGCGGCAAGGTCGTGCTCGACTGGACCGCAGCTTAGAGAGAGGTAACCCAATTTGTTTGACAGCATGCGATCGCACCTGGCCGGCCAGCTCGAGCAGATCCGCAGCGCCGGGCTGGAGAAACAAGAGCGCGTGCTGATGGGCCCGCAGGGTTCAGTCGTGAGCGTGATGGACCGCGATGTGCTCAATCTTTGCGCCAACAACTACCTCGGGCTCGCCGACCACCCGGCGGTGCTGGCGGCTGCAAAACAAGCGCTCGACCGGTGGGGCTATGGCATGGCCTCCGTGCGGTTCATCTGCGGGACGCAGGAGATCCACAAAGAGCTCGAGGCGGCACTCACGGATTTTCTCGGCACCGAGGACACGATTCTCTACTCCTCATGCTTCGACGCCAATGGCGGCATCTTCGAAGCTCTCCTCGACGAAAACGACGCAGTGATCTCGGACGCGCTCAATCACGCCAGCATCATCGACGGCATCCGCCTTTGCAAAGCCAAACGCCTGCGGTATGCCAACCGCGACATGGACGACCTCGAGCGGCAGCTGAAGGACAGCGCCGGCGCCCGGTTCAGGATGGTGGTCACCGACGGCGTCTTCTCGATGGACGGTTATCTCGCTCCATTGCCGCAGATCTGCGAGCTGGCCGAGCGCCACGACGCACTCGTCATGGTGGACGACTCCCACGCCGTCGGCTTCATGGGCGCGAATGGTCGCGGCACCCATGAGCACCACGGCGTCATGGGGCGGATCGACGCGATCAGCGGAACTCTTGGCAAGGCGCTCGGCGGTGCGAGCGGCGGCTATGTCTCGGGACGCAAGGAGCTCGTTGCCATGCTCCGGCAGCGCTCTCGCCCTTACCTGTTCTCCAACTCCGTCGCTCCTCCGATCGTCGCCGCGAGCCTCGCCGTGCTCGAGCTGATCCGCACGGCCGGCGAGCTGCGACAGCGACTGCGCGACAACACGACCTTTTTCCGCAAGGAGATGACCGAGCAGGACTTCGACATCCTGCCGGGCGACCACCCGATAGTGCCGGTGATGGTGGGCGACGCCGGCCTGGCGGCGCGTATGGCCCAGTCCATGCTCGAAAAGGGCGTCTACGTGGTCAGCTTTTCCTACCCCGTCGTGCCGCAGGGAAAGGCCCGGATCAGGACCCAGGTCTCTGCCGCGCACTCCAGAGCGGACCTCGAACGCGCCGTCGCGGCCTTCGTCGAGACCCGGAAAGAGGTAGGCCAGTAGGGCAAGCACCTAGATGGAAATGTCCGGGATCAACACCACCGCACGCGGCCTGAAGCTCAAGCCGGCCGAGGCAGCTCACGCCGGACTGGTCTACGCCTCCGACGACGAACCCGGCATCCGTCGGGTGCGCAAGGGCAAAGGCTTCACGTACTTCGACCCCGATGGCAAGCGCCTTACAGATCGAGCCACCCTGGACAGGATTCGCGGCCTCGTCATCCCGCCGGCCTGGAAGGATGTTTGGATTTCCGAACGGCCGCGAGGCCACCTTCAGGCCACAGGCCGCGACGCACGAGGCCGCAAACAACCTCTCTACCACCCGACCTGGCGCGCTCTGCGTGATGCAGACAAGTTCTCGCGCATGGTCGGGTTCGCTCGCGCGCTGCCACGAATCAGGCGCCGCGTCGCTCGTGACCTGGGGCTGCCGGGCCTGCCCCGCGAGAAGGTGGTCGCGACCATCGTGAGGTTGCTGGAGATGACCTTTGCGCGGATCGGCAACGAGGAGTACGCGCGGGACAACGGCTCATTCGGCCTCACCACGCTTCGCGACCGGCATGTGACCGTCAGCGGTTCCAGCGTGCGATTCCTGTTCAAAGGCAAGAGCGGGCGCGAGATCGAAGTCGGCGTGACGAACCGGCGTGTTGCGAGGGTGGTCAAGCGATGCGAGGAGCTTCCGGGCCAGATGCTGTTCCAGTACGTCGGCCCCGACGGCGAACGTCACAAGGTCCATTCGGACGATGTCAACCAGTACCTGCAAGAAGTGAGCGGTGACGATTTCACCGCGAAGGACTACCGCACGTGGTCAGCCACAGTCCTGGCCATTGGGGCTCTACGCGATGTGGCGCGTTTCGAGTCTGATGCGGAGGCCAAGCACAACGTGGTGGCGGCGATCGACAGCGTCGCGCGAAGGCTTGGACATACGCGCGCCGTGTGCCGCCGTTCGTACGTCCACCCACGGGTGATCGACACCTATATGGATGGGTCGCTCGAGAGCATCCTGAGCGTCGTGTCGAGCAAGGCCTATCGAAACCTCAAGGCTGACGAGGTGGCCGTCCTCGCCTTGCTGAAACGCAAAGTGCCGGCGAAGGTCGCTAAGGTCGCTTAGTCGGCCGAGGGCCGCTCAATCAATCGACACGAACCTCCGAACCGTCCTGCGCCCAGCGCGTGTGGTAGGCGCCATCGCGGTCGATGCGGTGGTAGCCGTGAGCGCCGAAGTAGTCGCGCAAGCCCTGGATGAGGTTGGCCGGACCGCGCGATCGCCGGTAGCCGTCGTAATAAGCCAGCGATGAGGCGAACGCGGGGATCGGCACGCCCTGGTCGACGGCGTGCTTGATCACAGAGCGCCACGCCGGCTGCGCCGATGCAAGCGCTTGCTGGAAGAAGGGGGCGAGCATGAGATTCGACAGGTCAGGAGACTGCGCGTAGCTGTCCTTGATGCGGTCCAGGAACGCCGCACGGATGATGCAACCACCGCGCCAGATCGTGGCCAGCGCGCCGAGGTCGAGATTCCAACCGAACTCGGACGATCCGGCCCGCAGGTGCTCGAATCCCTGGGCATAGGCGACGATTTTCGACGCGTAAAGGGCGTCGCGCACATCGTCGATCATCCCTGCGTCGGATCTCGCCGGGACACCGGCGGGGCCCCCAAGGATCGTGGACGCCTTTACGCGATCCGCCTTCTGGCTCGACAGCATCCGAGCGAACACCGCTTCAGTGATTCCGGTCAAGGGCACGGCCAGCTGGAGCGCCGACTCGCTCGTCCATCGCCCGGTGCCCTTCTGTTCAGCCTCGTCTTCAATCACATCAACCAGCGCCGACCCGGTCATTTCGTCGCGCTTGGCGAGCACGTTGGCCGCGATCTCGATCAAGTAGGACTGCAGCTCGCCCTGGTTCCATTCACGAAAGACTGCCGCCAGCTCGGCAGGCGTCATGCCGAGCATCTGGCGCAGGAAGTCATAGGTCTCCGCGATGAGCTGGATGTCGGCGTACTCGATTCCGTTGTGCACCATCTTCACGAAGTGGCCCGCCCCATCCGGGCCGATGTAGGTGCAGCACGGAGTTCCATCGACCTTGGCCGAGATCGCGGTCAGCATCTCCGCCACACGCTCGTAGGACGCGCGAGTGCCGCCCGGCATGATGCTCGGTCCGCGCAGCGCGCCCTCTTCCCCGCCTGACACGCCGGCGCCGATGAACCCGAGCCCTGACTTCTCGACAGCCGCCGCGCGGCGGCGTGTGTCGTGGAACAGCGAGTTCCCGCCGTCGATGATCGTGTCGCCAGGTTCCAGCACCTTCGACAGAGAGTCGATCGCCTCGTCGACGGCCGCGCCGGCTTTGACCATGAGGAGAATCGCACGTGGCGGCTTGAGGATTCGAGCGAGCTCCTCGAGCGAGCCCGCAGGCCGGAAGTCGGCTTCCGCCGCGTGCGCCGCCATGAAGTCATCGGTGCGCTTGCGCGTTCGGTTGTAGACGACCACCCGCGCACCGTGGGACGCAAGGTTGCGAGCCAGGTTCTCGCCCATCGTCGCCAGCCCAACCACCCCGATCTCGTGCTCAGCCATAGGCACACATTACCTAAGGAACCCATAGGAACCGAGGGGCAGGCCCCCTGCCATCTGCACGGCGACGCAGGGCGATTCGCCTGCCACGCTGAGATCGGAACGCGATTGAGCATCCGATTGCCGGCTTCGTGGGGCGGAGCCCGGGATACAAACGTCTTCTTGTGGGCGGCGGCGGCTACCGTCCTCGTGGTCGTCGGATTTGTCGCGTGGATGGGGCTCAGGATCGGGGGAGACCGGATCACGATCGCCGTCGACGATATAGGCGAAGGCGTGGCTGCGTTGATCGCGGCCATCTGCTGCGCCCTGGCCGCGAGGCGAAACACAGCCCGGGCGCGGCTTGGCTGGACGCTGCTGTCGGCTTCCGCCGCCACCTGGTGCGCGGGCGAGGTCGTATGGTCGGTTTACGAGGTGGGCCTCGGCGTCAGCGTGCCCTATCCATCCGCCGCCGACGCCGGCTTCCTCGGGGCGATTCCTCTCGCGGCGGCCGGCGTCCTGGCCTTCTTCTCACCTCCCCGAGGCACCTCGACCAGTTTCAGGCTGTGGCTGGACGGCGCGATCATTTTCTTGGCGTTGTTCTTCGTGAGCTGGACACTGGGCCTGAAGATCGTTTTCGAGGACGCGTCTACTCCTCTGCTCGAAAAGGTCGTCAACCTCGCCTACCCGGTCGGCGACATCGTCATCGGAACCATCCTGGTGCTCGCCATCCGTCGGGCCAGGGACGAGGCGCACGGGCGCTTGCTGTTGGTCCTTGGTGGGCTGGCCGCCACCTCTCTGGCCGACACCACTTTCGCGCTCCTGAACGCGAACGGCACGTACGGTCCGATCGGAAGCGTGCTCGACGCCGGCTGGGTGGCCGGCTACCTGATGATCGGGCTGGCTGCGCTGTGGCCGGGGGTGAAGCGCGCAATCGTGGAAGACGACGCGATCGACATCTGGCAGCTCGCGCTGCCCTGGGTGGCGATCCTTCTTGTCGGGCTGACCGCGATCGGGATGGCCATCACCGGAAACACGATCGGACCCATCCGGACCTTCCTCTTCGGCGTCATTGCAATCCTCGTCACGGTCACCCAGGTTTACGCACACAACGAGTCCAGGTCACTGTTGATCAAGACCAAGCAGTACGCCGCCACCCTCAACGAGATCATCCTGTACGCGCCTCTCGGCGTGGTGCGGATCGGTGTCGACATGACCATCATCCAGGCCAACCCTCGGCTGGCAGACCTTCTCCGCAAGCCGGAAGATCAGATCGTCGGAACGCGCCTCGCCTCGTACCTGCCGCCCGACGAGGCGGTCCGAGCTCAAGAGCAGCTCGACGCCCTTTCGAACAGCTCGGCAACCGCAACCGAGTCCGAGACCGAGGCTGTGCGCGGCGACGGCACGAGCATCTGGCTTCACTGGAGCACGACCGCCGTCCACCGCCCCGACGGAGCAGTCGATTACTTCATCGCGATGTTCGACGACACGACCGCCAGGCACCAGGCCGAGGTGGCGGCGGTGTCGAACATCAGCGTGCTCGAGCGGCTGAACCGCCTGAAGAGCGAGTTCCTGACCATGGTCAGCCATGAGATTCGCACCGCCTTGGTGGGAATCCAGGGCTTCAGCGAGGTGCTGCGAGACGCCGCCGACCTGGACCTGCCTACAGTCAAAGTCTTCGCGGGCGACATCTACAACGACGCGCACCACCTTGACGAGATGCTGGATCGCATGCTCGACCTGGATCGGATCGAGGCGAACAAGGTCGACGTGCACCTGGTTTCGGTGGACCTGGGGGCTGCGCTCCACGAGGCGGTCGACCAGGCGAACGCATCAGGCGCCAAGCACACGATCACGTCCGACATCGACGCGGACCTTCCTGCCGTTGCGGGCGACGCGGCCCGGCTGAGACAGGTGATCGAGATCCTGTTCAGCAACGCGTTCAAATACTCGCCGGCCGGCAGTGAGGTCAACGTGTCTGCGCACCGGCTGCCCGGTCAGGTCCTCGTCAGCGTCAAGGACCATGGCGTTGGCGTGCCGCCTGACTTCGACGAGAAATTGTTCGCGCGCTATCAGTGGAGCGCGAACAACCCGACGACCAAAGTCATGGGCACCGGGCTCGGACTTCCTCTTGCGAGGCAGATCGTCGAGATGCACGGCGGGCGAATCTGGTTCGAGAGCAAAGCGGGTGCCGGTTCGGAGTTCCACTTCTCGGTGCCTGTGCAGTTCACGAGGTCAGCGCCACTAGAGCTGACGGTGGACAAGGCGCCGCTCGCGCTGGCGGGTTAGAGGCGCCGCTAAGCGTCCGCTGCAGGGTCGGCAGTGATGATCAGCTTGCGGGTGCAGGCCGCGGCATCCGCCGCCATCCGCGTGGCGTCTGACTTGAGCAGCACGCCGGCGAGCTTTCCATCCGATGTCGTGATCGGGACGCTCTCCAGCGAGTGCTCGACCATGTAGTCGGCCATCTCCTTCATCGATACATAGGGACGAAACGTGCTCGGCCCCGGACGCATTGCCTGCTCGACGGCCAGGTTGGGGTCCATCTCCAGCTGTTTCGACCTCAGCAGGCCGAGCACGACTTGCTCTGCGTCGACCACCACCGCGACTTCGAGGCCTGATCGTTTCGCGCGGTCTCTCGCGTCGCCAAGAAGGTCTTTCAGGCCGCAGACAGCCGCATCCTTGCGCGACGCCTCACCCGCGCGAGGACACTTCGAGTTCTCACCTTCGGTCGGGAGGCCGGCGGCAAGCCAGTCCAGCTTGCCCGCCTTGTACTCAAAGATTCCGTCGAACCCGAGACTCTCGAGCCGCGCCGCGGCCCTGGGCGCCATGTCTCAAGCCGAATCCCAGCAGTAGACGATCACTGGCCGGTTGCGATCGAGCTGGTCGGCCTCCTGGTCGAGCTGCCGGAGCGGATGGCTTACAGCCCCCGGAAGGTGATCCTCCTCGTACTCCTTCGCGGGCAGTACCTCGACCAGCTGCGCACCGCGCTTGACCATCTCCTGGACCGCCTCGCGATCGATCAGCGTTGACACAGGGACATCCTACGGTCGTACGTCATAGAGCTTTGCGAGGTCCGCCGGCAGGGTGAGCAGAGGATCGAGCTGGGGCACCAGGCCGCCGGCCTGCAGCGCTCGCACCACCAGTCCCGAACAGATCTCGTGACCGCGCCGCATCAGCCGCACCGGCCAGCCAAACAGCAGGTAGAGGCCCGCCCCGAACATCTCGAGAAAGCCGAACCCCTGGCCGACCTGGGCCATGGCGTAGGCGACGGCGCGCTCCCTTCCTTGCCCGGAGAACTCCGCGCCCAGACGCACCAGGTGATACTCGTGGGCCCGATACGTCGAGATCGGGTTCTGGCGGACGCCCGCGATCTCCGCCTCGACCAGCGCTCCTTCCGCGTCGACGATCAGGGCGATGTGACTCCAGTGCGCGTACGGCGCGTCAGCGCCCCGGAAACGACGTTTCTGCGCCTGGCTGATCAGCCGGGCGATGACGTGGTTGCGATGGGCAAGGATGAAGTCGCCCGGCACAAAATCCGTTGCCTCTTCGCCCGGCCCATAACGCTCTGCGGTTGCCATTTGTAAGGGGTTAACCCCTGAGCCGCCCCTTCACCAGGTGCGTGTGACCTTGTCCAGAGCCCTCGGCCGGTCGGGGTCGGTGCCACGCGCCAGGGCGACGCGATGTGCCAGCAGCTGGCCGAGCACCGCCAGGGTCAGCGGGGTGAGCTCTTCAGGCAATCCCGAGTCGAGGCTCACGGTCGCATCGGCGGGGCCGTGGTCGCCGGCGCCGTCGAGCAGACGGACGACGCGGCAGCCCTGGTCGGCCAGCCGCCTGCCGATCGACTCCATGTCGGCCGACGCCTGCCCGCGACCGTCGACCAGCACCACCGGGAGGCCCGGCTCGACGACGGCGATCGGTCCATGCTCGAAATCCGCGACGGACCATGCCCGGGCCAGCACGTAGCTCAGCTCGGTGAGCTTGAGCGCGATCTCCTCCGCCGTCGAGAAGTTGAACCCGCGGCCGAGGACGATCGCCCGCGGACCAAGGAGCGCCGGGACGAGGCGATCCAGCTCGTGGTCCTGCTCCAGGGCCGCGGCCAGGGCCGGCGGCACCTGGCCGAGGGCAGCCTCGAACGAGGGATCAGGATCCATGGCCTGCGACAGCAGCGCGAGAGCCAGGAGGCTCGCGAGGTAGCTCTTGGAGGCGGGAACGCTGAGCTCGGGCCCTGCGCCCAGCGGAAGGTGAAGCTCGGCCGCTCCAGCCAGGCGGGATTCAGCGTCGTTGGTGACCGCGATCGTCACCAGGCCCTGGCGTCCGGCCTCTTCGATCACGGCGACGACGTCCGGAGTCGAGCCCGACTGCGAGATGCCGATGACGCACTGACCTTCGAGGTTGGGCGGTCTCCCGTAGAGGGTGAAAAGCGATGGCGCGGCGAGCGTGACCATCATGTGGTTGCGAACTCCAAAGAGGTACTTCGCATAGAGCGCGGCGTGGTCCGAGCTGCCACGCGCAGCGATGACGAAACCCCGCGCGTTCGAGGCTCGAACCCGCGAGGCGATCGACGCCACCACTCCTCGGGTTTCGGCCAGCATGCGCAGCGCGAGCAGCGGCTGCTCGCCGATCTCATCTCGAAAGCGACTCATTCGTGAGCCTCAGTGTGCGGCGGCTTTCTCGCGGTCTCTCAGGATGCGACGCAGGATCTTGCCGGTGGCCGATTTCGGGATCTGGTCCACCACCTCGATGCGCCGGATCTTCTTGTGGGGAGCAACCCGAGCCGCGACGAATTCGATGATCTCGTCAGGATCCTGCAGCTGCTTCAGCACCACGAAAGCCTTCGGCACCTCCTCGCCCTCGCCGTCGAGCACTCCGATGACCGCGACATCTGCGATGTTCGGATGGGACAGCAGAAGCGCCTCGAGCTCGGCGGGAGCCACCTGGAATCCCTTGTACTTGATGAGCTCCTTGAGGCGGTCGACGATGAAATAGCGGTCGTGGTCGTCGATGTGGCCGATGTCACCCGTGTGGAAAAATCTCTCGGAATCGATCGAGCTCCTGGTCGCCTCCTGGTTGTTCAAGTAGCCCTTCATGACCTGTGGGCCCCGAATCCAGATCTCACCATCCACGTTCCGGCCGAGCTCCTTGCCGGTGGCGACGTCCACGATCTTGCATTCCGTATTCGGAACGCTCGACCCGACGGAACCAGGCACAGGCGTCTCGTTGTCGGCCACGATGTGGGAAACCGGGCTGGTCTCGGTCAGGCCGTAGCCCTGGCTGAGGCGGCACCCGATTCGGTCGCTGGCCGCTCGCGCGGTTTCGGCGTCCAGGGGCGCCGCGCCGGAGAAAGCGCGCTGCACTGAGGAGAGGTCGTACTTGTCGATCGCCGGGTGCTTCGCGAGCAACACGACGATCGGCGGCACGAGGAAGAAACGCGTCACCTTGTAGTCCTGCACGGCCTGGAGGCACGGCTCGAGCTCGAAGCGCGGCATGGTGACCAGGGTCACGCCGTGGTACAGCCCCTGGTTCATGATCACGGTCATTCCATAGATGTGGAAGAACGGGAGGAACGCCATGAACTTCTCGTCTTCCGAGATCTCCAGGCACGCCGACGTCTGCACCAGGTTGGCGACCAGGTTCCGGTGCGTGAGCATGACCCCTTTCGAGAAGCCCGTCGTTCCACTCGAATACGGGAGCGCGACGACGTCGTTCGCGGGATCGACGTTCACGACAGGGGCCTTGCCGTCGCCGATCAAGGATGCGAAAGAGACCGCCCCTTCGGCTTCGCCGAACACGATGATCTCCTCGACCTTCGATTTCGCCGCCGCCTCCTGAGCCTTGCCGACCAGCGCTGGAATGGTGATCAGCAGACGCGCGCGCGAGTCGTTCAGCTGGAACGCGATCTCGTCGGCCGTATAGGTCGGGTTGAGGGTGGTGTTCACGCCGCCCGCGGTGGCGACACCGTGGAAGGCGATCGGATATTCCGGCAGGTTCGGAGACATGATTGCCAGCACATCTCCCTTGCGAAATCCGCGCGCATGCAGCCCGGCCGCCAGCCCGCGGACGCCATCAGCGATCTGCCGGAAGGTGTGCGAACGACCGCTTCCCGCCTCGACGATGGCGACCTTGTCGCCGAGCCGGTCAGCCTTGCCCAGCACGAACGGGGTGAGCGCGACGTCAGGGATCACCACGTCCGGATGAGGGCTTTTGAAGATCACAGCCCTGTGAGTCTATGTCCCCGGCTGCTTCACCGGTTCGGCATCCGCCGCCGGCTGCTGGCGCTGAAGGCTGTCGGCGTTGCGGATGCCGGCGGCGTTGACCAGGGCGCCCACCATGAGCAGGCCGGCGCCGACGAACATTGCGAGGTGAAGGGAGGAGGTGGACGCAGAGTGCACCACCGCCACCAGGTGTGGATCGGGAGGCGTGTTGAGCGGGCTGACCCGGTCGCGAAAGCTGGTGGACGACACGTCGACCCCGGGCAGCTTTGACGCCAGCAAGGCATAGAAGTCCGCCGTGAGAAAGATGAAGATCAACGCGCCCGCGAGCTGAGGTCCGACGCGGGAGATCGCGTTGTTGATCGCGGATCCGACACCCGAGTTTTGCACCGGCACAGAAGTCATGAGGGCCGTGGTCAGCGGAGCCACCATCATCGTCAGGCCGAGCCCGAAAATCAACGAGCCGGGCAGAAAATCGACCACGTAGGACAGGGTGGGAAGGTAGGTGGCCGGGTCGCCGGGCTGCAAGTGCCACGGCGTACTTGTGACCGGCACACGGGCGTACCAGAGGACCCCGAGCGCCATGATCGCGGGTCCGACGGCCATGAACCATCGCGGCCCGTAACGAGCGGCCAGCGCTCCGAACCGGCGCGAGAAGAAGATGAGGAAAAGGGAGCCCGGAATCCCGCCCGCCCCTGCGGCGGCTGCGGTGTACCCGAGAGTCCCCTGTTGGAACAGGGACAGGTAATAGAAGGTGACGGCGAGGGCGCCGTAGATCAAGAGCGTCGAGATGTTGGTCACCGTGAAGTTGCGGGAACGAAAAAGCTCCGGCGGGATCAGCGGATGCGCCGCGCGCATCATCCAGACTGGCAGGGCGGTCATGCCTAGCACGCCCACGGCCAGCGCGATGTATCCAATCGGGTCGCGCCATGCCCGCTGCTGTCCATAGATCGCGCCAAAAGCGAGGCCGCCGACGGCAAGCGCGACGATGACCGCGCCGATCCAGTCGAAATGCGCGGTCGCCTGCTCATCTCGGCTTTCCGGCACGTGCTTCCAGGTCGCCCATACGGCCACGACCACCAGCGGGACGTTGATGAAGAAAGCCGCCCTCCAGGAGATCGTGTCGACCAGCAGCCCGCCGACGACCGGCCCGAGGATCGCCGTCGCTCCTGAGGCGCCGGCCCACGTACCAAATGCGCGCCCCTGCTCTTCGCCCGAGAAGTTGGCCGTCAGCAGGGCCAGCGACCCTGGGACCAGGAACGCACCGGCGACGCCCTGAAAGATGCGAAACAGGACCAGCAGCTCCATGCTCGGAGCCAGCCCGCACAGCACGGATGTCGCGCCGAAGCCGGCGAGGCCGTATAGGAACATGCGGCGCCTGCCGTAGAAATCGCTCAGGGCGCCCGCAAGGATGATGAGTGAGCTCAGGGTCAGCAGGTAGGCGTTGTAGACGTACGCCTGGCCTTCGAGAACCCCGAGAAAGGAGCGCGGAAGGTCCCGACCAATGCGCGGCAGCGCGACGTTCACGACGGTCGAATCGAGGAAGACGATTCCTGAGCCAAGGACGGCTGCGACCAGGATCCAGCGTTTGGCGGTCAAGGTGACAACTCTAGAAGTCCCTGCGGCCCATGAAATGCTCGAGCACATCGGGCCTGGACAGCTCGTACAACGCGAGGCGATGGCCGCCCGTAGTGACGAACGATGAAGCCGCTCCCATCGGGAGCTCGACCGCGTGCTGCTTCTTTAGGCCTCGCCTCTTGAGCTCGGCTGTCGCCTTGCGCAAATCCGCGACGCGGTAGACGAGGATGGGGCGATCGCCGTCGAGGTGATCCGCCAGCAGCAGGTGTGGAGGGCCGCCGGCCAGCTCGACCATGGCCACGCGGGCCCCCATCCCTTCGACGGCGAAACCCACGCGGCCGCCGAGGACATCGATGAAGAAGCGCATGTCGGCGGCCACGTCGCGGCTGGGCGTGTACAGGTAGTCCAGCTGTTCGAAGGCGCCCGCCTCTGCCGGCTTCTTGCTCGAGCGCGAACTCAGTAGGCACCTCGACTGCGTGACGCAGAGTCTGCAAGGTCGTGCCCTAGCGCTCGGCGCTCGTGTGGCATCAGCAAATTCTGTGTCGCACGAGATACTGCGGCAACGCGCACCTTTCCGAGACACCCAAATTGGAAGGGCCCCCGCTAAGCCACGGCGGGAACACTCTGGCTTCGTAGGGGATCAGGCGCCTAGGATTCAGCCGGCTTGAGTTTCCTGGCGGTTGCCCCTCTCATCGCGGCCTGCTTGTTCGGGCTGATCTCCGGTTTCAACGACGGCGGAAATCTGCTTGCGTCATTCACTTCGGGCCGCGTCATCACGCCACCCATGGCCGCGGCACTGCTGCTCGTCAGCCTCGCCGGGCCGGTGATCATCGGGACGGCGGTCGCGCGAACCATCGGGACCAACGTCATCGACCTGCGCGGCCAGGGCGAGCTCGGCTTTGTCCTGATCGTCCTGTCAGCCCTTGCCATCGTCCTGATGTCATGGCGATTCGGCATTCCGACGAGCATGACCCTCGCGCTGGTCGGCGGAATGCTGGGATGGGTGCTGGCTTCGGGCGGCCACTCCGTAGTGAAGTGGGCCGGCGTCGCGCGCGTCCTCGTCGGGATGCCGGTGTCGGTGCTCGGTGGCGGATTGCTGGCGCTGGCGGTCTACTGGGCGATCCGGCGTCTGTTCGGCACGCGGGCGCATGCCGACTTACTACGAGTGGCAAGGCTTCAGCTGCTTACCGCCGCCGTCCAGTCGTTTGCGTATGGAGCCAACGACATGGAGAAGACGGTTGGGTTGATCGCGGTCGGCATCGCGATGGCCAATCAACATCGAGAGGTGGCGTTTTCGAGCCCGCTGCCTATCATTGGCGCATTCGGATTCTTTTACGTTGGTGCACTCGTCGGCGGCTGGCGCGTGGCTAGTCGAATCGGGTTTGGAGTCCTCAAGGTCCGCCCGGTCCAGGCGCTTGCGCAGCAGGTCGCAAGCGGCAGCGTGGTGGCTGTGCTCGCCGCGGCCGGCGCGCCGGTGAGCATGACGCAGACCATCGATGGCGGGCTGGTTGGCGTCGGCGCGGCGCAGCGCGCGTCATCGGTGCGTTGGGGAATCGTGCGCGAGCTCCTGTTCAGCTGGTTGCTGACGCTGCCGCTGGCGGTCGCGCTGGCAGCTGCGCTGCACTTCGCCGTCAGGCTTCTCGGAATCGCACCATGAGCATCGGCCGAACCTTCAAGGCCCTCGGCCGGTCCAACGACCGGCGCTTCGTCCAGCTTCTTTCGGAGCAGGCGGACCTGACCATCCGGGCGCTGCAGGCGCTCGAGAAGTTCGGCCGCCAGCCCACCGCGAACGAGGACCTCATTCAAGAGATCAAAGAGATCGAACGCGAGGGCGACGCCAAGCGAAGGATCCTCATCGATGAGCTCGCCCATACGTATGCGACGCCATTCGACCGCGAAGACCTCTTCGCGCTCTCGCGCGCAATCGACGACATCCTTGACGCGGCCAACGAGACCGCGATCGAACTGTCGATCTACAAGATCGCGCCCCCGGAAGGGCTGCACGAGATGGCGGTCGTCCTGGTCGAAGGCGCCCGCCACATACGAGCGTCGGTCGGAGAGCTGCTCGACCATCCGGGCGTCGCCTCCGAGCACGCGGTGAGGGCAAAACGATCGGAAAACCGCATCGACAGCCTTTACCACCAGGCGGTGGGGACCCTCTTCGACAGCGGCGACGAGATCAGCCACATTCTCAAGTCGAGGGAGATCTACCGGCACATCAAGAACTCCGCGGATCGAATCGACCGGGCGGCCGACGACATCTCCGTGATCGTGATCAAGCGAAGTTAGCTGTCTCCCCTCCGTGGCGCGAAGCGCCGGGTTGGGGGCGATGCAAGCTGGTCTCAGCGCTCATTTCAACGCGTTCGGCAGCCCGGGCCTCCAGAGGTGGGCGACCTGCACAACGATCACCGCGACGATCACGAGCACCCCACCCAGCACCTGGACGAGCGACAGCCTGTCCCCCAGCACGACCACCGCGAGGAAAACGGTCACCACCGGTTCCCACGTACTGAGGAGCGCTGCGCGGGCCGCCCCGATCCGCGGCAGCCCGGCCAAGAACAGCGAGATGGCGATCATCGTCGGGATCAACGCGATGCCGACGCCGACAGCCCATCCGCCCGCGTTGCGGGGGAAGGCGAGCTCGTGGTTGAGCGCGGCCAGCACGCAGAACGCCAGGGCCGCGCCGGTCATGATGACCGCGCTTGCCGCCACGGCCGGCACAGACGTCATCACACGCTCGCCGATCAGGATGTAGCCCGTATATATGGTCGGCGAAGCGATGGCCAGTAGTAGCGGCCACCCCAGCGCCCACGAGAGGTGAAACTCCGCGCCGCCAACCAACAGAGCCACGCCGGCGAAGCTCATCGCCAGCGCCACGCCGTGCCATGCCGAAACCGCGCGGCGAAGAAACAGCCACCCCGCGATCACAACGAGGCTCGGGTAGATGTAAGCGATGAGCACGACGAGCGACGCATCGAGGGATCGCAGGGCGATGAAATAGGTCAAGGACTGGCCCGTGTAGATGACGGCGCCCAGGCCGAAGAGCGTGAGGAGCCGGCTGCGGCGGAGCCGCAGGGGGTTCTGTCCCAGCAACAGGGCGAGAACGATCATCCCGATCGCCGCGAGAAGAAATCGGAACGCGAGAGTCTGCTCGGTACCGAGTCCGGAGGCGTAGCCGAGCTTCGCGAAGATCGCGAGCGTCCCAAAGGCGGTCGCGGAACCCAGCACCATCCCGGTGCCGGCCCACTGCTCTCTGTGCGCAGCCGGCGCGGCGACGCTCGTTTCTACGGTCAAAAGGTTTCTAGGGCCAAAAGGTTTCTAGGGCCAAAGCAGGTGGCCGAGCACCATCCCGATGACCACCGCAAGGGCGTAGGTGATTCGGGGGAGGCGGCGGACGAATGACCGCACGCCGTTGCTCATCGGGTCGCGTCCCTGCCTCAGCGCGATCGACTCTTCGAGCATCAATAGAAACGCGACGAGAGCAAATGCGGTCGCGATCAGCGACAGGATCGCCTGGGGACTGAAGTTCACTTCGGTTGATCGGCGGGGGACGTACGGCCGTAGGCCGGACCCCACAGGAAATGGCCCAGGAGGATGCCGACCACGACCGCGATCACAAACGCGAGTCCCGGGTAGGAGTGAATGGCCGGCCGGACGTAGTCGGTGATCGGCTTGTGATTGGTGAGGAGCGCCCAGCTCTCGAAGGCAAGCAGGAGGGTGATCACGCCGAAAAGCGCCGCGACCAGCCATGAAAAGAGATTGCCGATCACGAGTCGCATGCTCACCATCGCGTGACCACGACCTTCTTGCGGGTGTAGAAGTCGATGCCGTCCGTGCCGTGAACATGGAGATCGCCGTAGAACGAGCCTTTCCAACCGGAGAATGGAAAGAACGCGAACGGTTGCGCAATCGGGACGTTGATGCCGGTCATGCCGGCCTCGACGCGCTCCCGAAACTCGCGGGCGGCGCGGCCCGACTGCGTGAAGATCGTCGCCATGTTTCCGAGCGCCATCCGGTTCGCCTGCGCGATCGCCTCATCGAGCGTTGCGACCCGCGCGAATGACAACACGGGGCCGAAGATCTCCTCATGGCCGACGGCCATGTCAGCGGTGACGCGATCAAGGATGGTCGGACCGAGGAAGAATCCAGGCCGCGACATCTCCCCGCGTCCGTCCACGACCAGCTCGGCGCCCTCCGCAACCCCCTTCTCCACGTAAGCGGCCACGCGGTCGCGGTGGTCGGCGCGGATCAGCGGGCCGACCTGCACGCCGGCCTGATCGCCGGGGCCGACCACCATCTTCAAAGCGGCGTCCCTCAAGGGGTCCAGAAGTCGATCGGCGGCCTTGCCGACGGCCACCGCGACCGAACCCGCGAGGCATCGCTCCCCCGCGTTGCCGAAAGCCGAGTTGAGGATCGCCGGGACGGTGATCTCCGGGTCGGCGTCTGGCATGACGACGATGTGGTTCTTGGCGCCACCCAGGGCCTGGACGCGCTTCCCATTGGCTGCCGCTGTCTGGTAGACGTGCTTCGCGACCGGCGCCGACCCGACGAACGAGATCGCGTTCACGCCCGGATGCTTTAGCAGCGCATCAACCGCGTCGCGAGCGCCGTGAATCACGTTGAGCACTCCTTCGGGGAAGCCGGCTTCGAGGAAGATCTCGGCGAGCCGCTGTCCGCCCAGGGGCGTGCGCTCAGAGGGCTTGAGGACAAATGTGTTGCCGGCGACGACCGCAAGAGGAAACATCCACAGCGGGATCATCACGGGGAAGTTGAAAGGAGGAATGCCGGCGCACACTCCGACCGGGTATCGATAAAGGTCCTGGTCCACGCCTCCCGAGACGTCGCGCAGCGTGCGGCCCTGAAGCAGTGTCGGGGCACCACAGGCGAAGTCGACGACCTCGATACCTCTGCGTACCTCGCCTCGGGATTCGTCCAGCGTCTTGCCGTGATGCCGCGTGACGATCGCGGCCAGCTCCTCGAAGTGTTCTTCGAGCAGAGCTTTGAAGCGAAACATGAGCCGCACCCTCTCCATGAGAGCCGTCCGAGACCACGTCGCATAGGCCTCGGCCGCCGCCTGCACGGCTGCGTCGACCTCGCGGCTCCCAGAGAGCGGCACCTGCTCGATGACCTGGCCCGACGCGGGGTTGTAGACCGGCAGACTCTCCGTGCCGTCAGGCGGGACGCGCCATTGCGAGCCGATCAGGTTGGGAATCAAACGCGCGCCCTCCTAAGTGCGTGGACCGCCGGCCTGGTCGGCCTCGCCGGCCTGGCTGGTTCGAGTGCTCATGATCGCACCGTCCACCGACAGGCCAGGGCGCCGCCGGACCATCGGCGCGGCAGGGCGCCGCCGGACGAAGACCGCGGCGATGACGGAGGCGAGCAGGGCGGCCACCGCGTACGCATAGAAGGCGGCCTGGATCCCGGCGACCGACCAGACCAGGCCTCCCAGAATCGGGCCGATCGTGATGCCGACATTCTCGAACTCTCCGAACAGCCCCATGAACAGCGCGTGCCGCCGACGCGGCATCGACTCGGCCATCCAGGCGGTCGCGGCCGGCCAGATGAGCGCGGCGCCGAGGGCGCGGACGGCCGCCCCCGCGATCACCTGCACAAAGTTGCCAGACGTCGAGTAGATGAGGAACCCGATCGCGGACAGGATCCCACCGGCGACCATGGTGGGGCGGCGGCCCCAACGGTCTGAGGCGCTTCCGCCTGGGACCAACAGCAGCCCTCCGATCAAGCCGACGGCGAGCATTGCGGTGCCTGCGCTCGCGGCGGAGAGCTGGAGATGCGTCGTGACGAGCAGCGGCAGCAAGGCGAGCTCCCCGCCGGCTCCGATCTGAATCAAGAGAACCAGCGATGCCGTCACCGCCAGGATCCGCAGCACGCCACCACCCGCGCGCGACTCCTCGCTGCGCGCCTCGTCGTCAGCCGCCCAGGCGCCGTGTTGGGCGGCATGCGAGTAACCCTTGAAGACGCAGACGGCGAGCAGCGCCGAGCCGAGCGGCAGCACCGAAGCGGCCAGGATCACGCTGCGGATCGGCAGGTGTTCGATCAGCTGGCCGCCCGCACCTGCGCCGACCGCTTCTGCGATCACCCATGACGCGGCGAGAAGCGCGAGCCCTGTGGCGCGGAGGCGACTCTGCAGCGCGGTGCCGAGGTAGGACCGGGCGATCGGCCCGATCGCCACCATCATCCCGGAGGCGAGAAAGTAGCTGGCCGCGATCAACGCGATGGAATCGACGCGTGCGAGCAGGACGATGCATGCCGCGTACAGCAGCTGCGAGACGACCAGCGGAGCGCGGTAGCCGGCGCGATCAGCAAGGATGCCCCAGAGCCATTCGAAGGCGAACATCCCGAATCCGTACATCGACAGCGACAGGCCGATCTGGTTGGGGCTCGCTCGGAGCTGGCGGAGCTCGAGGGGAAGGCAGATCTGCAGAAGTCCGGTGGCCAGGGTCGCGAATGTCATGGCCGCGATCAGAGCGCCGCTCCTGCTGCGGATCAGGGCTTCGGGTTGGGCCGGCGCGTGGCGCGATTTCTTGTCGTCGATGGCCGGCATACGGTATCTCAGCGGATCAGCGACGAATTGGACGCGCGCGTGCCGAGCAGCAGGAGCTAGCCCGGGAGCCAGCTGGGCGCCGCGCGCAGCCCGTCGATGGCCCACCTGAGCGTCTCTTGCACCTCCGCCAGGTGCAAGACCATCGATTCCTCCGCGGCACCCGCGTCGTGCGCTTTCAGAGCGCTGAAGATCGCCTCATGCTCACGCAGCGACCTCTCGGTCCGGCCGGGGCGCAGGATGGTCTGATACTGAAGGCGGATGCTCTGGGACTTCAGGCTTCCGACCAGGCGGCTGGCGGTAGCGTGGTCGGCCGCCGCCCAGATCAGCTGATGGAAGCGAGCGTTGAGGTCCGAGTAGCCGATCGAATCTTTCTTGTCGACCCGACGGCGCATCTCGACGACCACCTGGCGCAGCCCGCGCAGGTCCGAGGGAGTGGCCCGAGTCGCCGCGCGGCGCGCCAGCATGGCTTCGAGCGTGGCCCGCACCTCCTCGATCTCCAGGGCCTCGCGATCTGAGATGAGCCTGACGCGTGCGCCTCGGTTCGGCTCAAGCGTGACGAGGCCTTCCTGGTCGAGCCTGACCAGCGCTGCGCGGACAGCCGTTCTGCCTACGCCAAGCCGCGTTGCGACCGACGCTTCCACCAGGCGCTCGTTCGGGTGGAACTGACCGCTTGCGATGCCCTCGCGCAGGCGGCGGTAAGCGGTGTGGCCCGCTTCCGGCACAGCCGGCTCCCGGAAAGGGCTCCTTGCCATTGGGCAGATTATCCTCAATAATGTCGACAATCCGACAAGGGGTCCCCGCGAACTCACGGCGCAGCCTCTGAGTTCGCGGAGTTTGACAGCCTACAGCCTTACTACTCAGGGAGCTAGGAACGATTGTGAGAGGGTACTTGCCGTTTAAGGTCGTCTCGGCGGTCGGCGCCATCCTGCTTCTTGCCGCATGTGGCGGCGGCAGCTCCTCGAACGCCGGACTGGGCTCGGGCCCGCTCCTCGTCGGCGTCCTTGCGCCCTTCTCGGGTGCCGACGCCAGCTTTGGTCCTCGGTACCTGGCCGGCTGCTATGCGGCCGCGCTCTCGATCAACGGCGCCGGCGGCATCGGCGGCCGCCAGGTGAGCTGCCAGCAGTTTGACACCCGCGGCGAGCCGGCCGACGCGGTGCCGGCTGCCAACGCGATGATCGCCAGCAACTCGAACCTCATGGGGGCTGTCGGCTGCACGTCGGATGAGGCGTCCACGGTGGTGCCGATCCTCGACCGGTCCCACATCCCCATGTTCTGCATGACCGGGCAGTCCGAGTTCAACAAGACGAGCGCCAAGTACTTCCACCGCCTCGTGCCGCCGGACTCCTTCGACGCATACGCGATGATCGGCAGCGCGCTCTTCGGCCCCAACCACGCCCCGTACAAGAGAATCGCGCTGGTATTCGGCGACGACATCGGCTCGCAGAACTTCGTTGGCCCCGCCGTGGCCGCGTTGAAGAAACTGGGCGTGACGATCGCCATCAACCAGGCGATTCATCTCGGCGCGGCATCGTATCGGACCGAGGTCGCCGCAATGTTGCTGACGCATCCAGACGTCATCCTCACTGAAACCATCGGCTCCGCCGGCACATACATGAAAGAGGTCAAGCAGCAGAACGGCGGCAACGTGATTCCGTTCATCGGCACCAGCGCCACCATCGACCCGGTCTGGTTCCAGCAGGTCGTCGACGCCATCGGGATGACGGACTTTCTCGCCAACTACACGGCGGTGGACCTCCGCCTTTCGCTTTCTGGCGCCGGCTACGACGAGTTCGTGACCCAGCTGACGGCCGCCGACTCGAAGTTCGGGGGCTCGAACGCGCTCACCTACAAGGGCAAGAGCCCCACCGTCCACCTGTACGACGGGATTATCCTGACGGCCCTGGCCATGGTCGCCGCCAACAGCAGCGATCCCACGGTCTACAACCCGAAGATCTTCGACATTGCCAACGGGGTCAGTGGCGCCACCGTCGTCAACACCTTCCAGGATGGCGTCGCGGCCCTCAAGGCCGGCAAGTCGATCCGGTACGTGGGCGCGGCCGGCGAGAACAACTTCAACCAGTGGAACAACTCGCAGCAGGGCTACAACCTGGTCACGATGGACAAGGACGGCAACGAGCAAGTCATCGGCCAGCTCTCTGAGGCCCAGACCCAGCAGATCATCGACGCGGGCGGCAACGCGTAGTCAAACGATTTAGTAACAGGAGCCGAGCGCCGTGGACCTTTATGTAGCGGCGCTTGGCTTCGGCCTGATCAGCGTCTCGGTGATCGCGATCGCCGCAGTCGGCTTCACCATGCAGTTCGGGATCACCAACATGATCAACCTCGCGTACGGGGAGGTCATGATGGTCAGCGGCTACGCGGCGTTCTATGTGAACCGGGCCGGCGTCAACATCTGGGTCTCCATGATCGCCGGCGCCTTGGCCGGCGCCGTGCTCTCCTTCTTGCTGAACCGATTCCTTTACGCGCCCTTCCAGCGCAAGGGTACGAACCTCATCGGGATGGTGATCGTGTCCCTTGCGGCTTCGCTGATGATCGCCAACGTGATGCTGGCGATCGTCGGCTATTACTCGGCCTCGTACGTGGTGGACCAGGGCCCGCTCGTGCGCTCGAACGGCCTGGTGCTGACGACCGCCCAGATCGCGATCATCGTGGTCGCAGTAATCCTGATGCTGGCCATCCACTTGTTGCTCAGGTACACGCGATTGGGGAAAGCCATGCGCGCCACCGCGGCCAACCCCACCCTTGCCCGCAACTGCGGCATTCCGACCCAGCGTGTGATTGACGTGGTGTGGCTCATCACGGGAGCGCTGTGCGGCGTGGCCGGCGTGGTCGCCGGCATGAACTCGGAGAACTTCACTGTCAGCAGCGGCGCCGGCTACCTCATCGAGATCATTGCGGCCGCGGTCCTGGGCGGAGCGGGGCAGCCCTACGGCGCGATGATCGGGGCCCTGATCATCGGCATGTTGACTGAGCTCAGCGCTGCGGCAATCGCGCCCGAATACAAAGAGGTCGTGGCCTTCGGGATTCTCGTCCTCGTGATGGTGCTGCGCCCGCAGGGCCTGCTGGCCAAGCGCGGAGCGCTGGCGGCGGCGGGATGAACTCCTACTACGCGGCCACGCTATTGGTCTATGCGGGCGTCGACATCATCGCCTGCCTCGCGCTCAACCTCCAGTTCGGGGTCTCGGGCATCGTCAACTTCAGCTTCATCGTCTTCCAGGCTGTCGGCGCCTACACGGCCGCGGTCCTGTCGATGCCGCCCGACACCGCTAACGGCGGGTACCAGACCTATGTCGGCGGGTTCCAGCTTCCGTTCCCCATCCCCTGGATCGGCGGCGCGCTGGCAGGCGGGCTTCTCGCAATCCCGGTCGGCCTGGTCGTGCTCAGGAAGCTGAGAAGCGACTACCAGGCGATCTCTCTGCTCGTCCTCTCTGTGATCGCGAATTCCGTGATCACCAATGTTCGACCGTTCCTGAACGGTGCAGCCGGCATCGCGCAGGTGCCGGGGCCGTTTGCCGACCAGGTCAACCCCCTCACCCCGAGCTATCAGCTCCTTTACGTCGGGTTGACCGTGCCGTGCGTGCTGCTTGTCTGGCTGGTGGCTTCGCGGATCGTCAACTCGCCCTTCGGCCGCAGCCTTCGGGCGATGCGCGAGCACGAGCTCGCGGCCACCGCAATCGGCAAGAACCCGGTCCAGCTCAAGATGACCATCTTCATCGTAGGCGGCGTCATCGGCGGGCTGTCCGGGGCGATCCTGGTGGGCTTCATCGCTGTGGTGGCGCCCTCAATCTGGCTTTACCCCGAGACGATCATTCTTTTCGCCGCGGTCATCGTCGGCGGGCGCGGCAACAACGTCGGCGCGATCCTCGGTGCGCTGCTCGTGCCTGTGGGTTTCGAAGAGGCGACGCGATTGATACCCCCGACCATCGGCGAGTGGGTACCTCCGCCAAATCTGATCCCGGCCATGCAGTGGGTTGCGATCGGCCTGCTCATCATCGGCTTCCTCTGGTTCAGGCCTCAGGGCGTGCGGCCCGAGACGCGCAGGGTCTTCGAGGGCGGGCCCGAATGAGCCCGACGATGACGGCTGCCCCTGACAAGCCCATGCTGGTGGCCACAGACATCCACCGCCATTTCGAGGGAATGCGGGCGGTGGACGGGGTGTCGCTCGAAGTCCTGCCCGGGAAGATCACCGGTTTGATCGGACCGAACGGAGCGGGCAAATCAACCTTCCTGGCCGTGCTCGCGGGCACTCTGCCCGCCACGAGTGGGACGATCGTCCTCGAGGGTGAGGACATCTCGCGCCTCCCCGCCTACCAGCGCGCGCGACGCCGTCTCGTGCGCACCTTTCAGCTGCCGTCCGAGTTTGCACAGCTGACCGTGCTCGAGAACCTGCTGGTGGCGGCCCCCAACAACCGGGGCGATTCCCTGTTCGGCGCTCTGATGGGCAAGCGCTACTGGGTCGGAGACGAGGACCGCCTGATCGAGGAGGCGCGCGGGCTGCTCAAGCGGTTCGGAATGAGTGCGAAGGAGTCCGACTACGCCGGCACGATGAGCGGCGGCCAGAAGCGCTTGATCGAGATCATGCGCGCGCTCATGCTGCACCCTCGCCTGCTCCTCCTCGACGAACCCATGTCGGGCGTCCATCCGAAGATCGTCGAGGAGATCCAGTACTACCTCCAGGACCTCCGCGCCGGAGGTTTGACGATTCTGATGGTGGAGCACGAGCTCCACATGGTGGAGCGGCTGTGCGACACAGTCGTGGTTATGGCGCAGGGAAAGGTCATCGGCAGCGGGACCATGTCTAGCTTGAGACGGCAGCAGGAGATTGTTGACGCCTACCTCATCGGATAACAAGCAGCGCCTCGATGGACGCCCCGCGCCCAGCCTGCGGGCAGAGCACATCACGTCGGGGTACGGCGGCGTCCCCGTCATCCGCGACGTATCGCTTGCGGTTGGGCCAGGCGAGATCGTCGCCGTCATCGGCCCCAACGGGGCCGGCAAGAGCACTCTGCTCAAAAGCCTCATCGGGATCCTGCGCGTGACCGAGGGCAGGATCTTGCTGGGTGACGATGACGTCACGAATCACCCACCCGAAGAGCTCGCCAAGCGCGGAGTCGGATACGTGCCCCAGGTCAACGACATCTTCGAGCCCCTCACGGTGCTCGAGAACCTGGAGATGGGCGGCTACCTGCTCAGCAACGCGAAGATCCGATCTCGAGTCGCGGCGGTGGGAGACGTGTTCCCGCAGCTGCCGCCTCTGCTCAAGCGGCGCGCAGACAAGCTCAGCGGCGGCGAGCGCAAGATGCTCGCGATCGCTCGGGTGCTGATGCTGGATCCCAGGGTCCTGATCCTCGACGAGCCGACCGCGAACCTTTCTCCAAAGCTGGCCGACAGCCTCTTGAGCGAGCACGTGAAGCGGCTCGCGGGCGCCGGCAAGGCCGTGCTGCTCGTCGAACAGAGAGCGCGAGCAGCGCTGAAGATCGCCGACTGGACAAGCGTCCTGGTCTCCGGACAGACCAGGCTGGAAGGACGCCCGGACGAGCTCCTCAAGCGTGAGGACTTTGAGGAGCTGTTTTTAGGAGCCGGGACCAGCACTCCGGCTTCGCCAGTGGAGGACGACGAAAAGAGATGAGATTTCTAATGTTCAAAGCCGACGGTGGTCGCAAGCTTGGCGCGTTGCGACAGGGTGGTAAGGATCAAAACGACGAGATCGTGGAGATCTCGGACTATGCCGACCTGCGCGCGCTCATCGACGCAGGCGACGAAGGCCTGGCCCACGCGAAAGCCGCGCTGTCATCGTCCCGCTCGAAGTCGCGGCGCCTCTCGGACCTGGAGCTCCTCGCCCCGATCGATGAGCCGCGCGGCAACGTGATCGCGATCGGACGCAACTACCAGAAGCACGCCGAGGAAACCGCGTTCATGGACGGTCGCGAGCCCGCGCCGCCGACCATCTTCACCAAGGCGATCACGTCGCTGACCGAGCCTTTCGCAGACATCTCGATCGACCCGAGCATCAGCGACAAGATTGACTGGGAGGTCGAGCTTGCCGTCGTCATCGGCAAGCGCGGCGCGAACATCAAGCGCGGCCGAGCGCTGGATCATGTCTTCGGCTATACGGTGCTGAACGATGTCACGGCACGCGACATCCAGAGCGGTTGGGGCGGGCAGTACTTCAAGGGCAAGAGCCTCGACCGCTCCAGCCCAACCGGCCCATGGGTGGTGACGAGGGACGAGGTCGATGACCCGCAGGCGCTCAAGCTGCTCCTTCGCGTCAACGGCACGGTGAAGCAGGAAGGCGACACCCGCGACATGATCTATCCCGTCGACGCGATCATCGAGTGGGTCTCCAAGGGAATGACGCTGCTGCCGGGCTCGCTGATCGCGACCGGAACGCCTGACGGCGTGGGCTTCGCCCGCACTCCGCCCGAGTTCCTGAAGCCGGGCGATGTCATGGAGACGGAGGTGGAGGGCATCGGGCTGCTGCGCAACCGGTTCGTCTCGGCGGCCGGCTAGTCGCTATTCAAGCGCAGCCCAGGCATATGGATCGCCGCGTTCTCGGCCGGACCTCCATGGGCGTTCCGGCCATCGGCATGGGCACATGGCGCACGTTCGACACCGATGACGAGAGGCGGCAGCTGGTCGAGCTGGCGCTGTCGTCCGGCATCGACCTGTTCGACTCGTCGCCGATGTATGGACGCGCCGAGACCTCGCTGGCCCGGGCCCTCGATGGCATTCGCGAGCGGGCTCTCGTGGCGACCAAGATCTGGACGGCGGATCCAGAGGAGGGCCTGCGGCAAGCCGATCACGCCTTGCACCTCTTCGGCCATGTCGACATCTACCAGGTCCACAACCTCCTCAACGTTCCCGCTCAGCTCCGCCTGGTCGAGCGCTTGAAGGCTGAGGGCAAGGTGCGGGCGGTCGGCGCCACGCACTACCAGGAGCCTGCTTTCCGAGATCTGGCGGCTTTGATGAGAACCGGGCGTCTTGACATGGTGCAGATCCCCTACAACCCGCTGAGGCGGACCGCGGAGCGCGAGCTGCTGCCACTGGCGGCGTCGATGGGCCTGGGCGTGCTCGTCATGAGCCCCCTCCAGAACGGCATTCTCGACCGGCGGCCCACGAAGTCACAGCTCCGTGAGCTCGGTGTGGACACGTGGGCCCAGGCGATCTTGAAGTGGGTTGCCGGCGACCCGCGGGTGAGCACGGTCCTCACGGCGACGCAACAGCCGGGCCACGTCCGCGAGAACGCCGCCGCGGGCGATCCGCCCTTCTTCACACCAGAGCAGCGAGACCTCGTCGTGAGAATCGCCGAACGCAGCTGACGCTCTCCCTTTAGCCTTTGAGGTTGATGTTCAAGATCGATGAGCTGACTGGCGTGCTGCCGGCACTGATCTCGCCGCTGCACAGCGACGGGACGGTGGATGAGGACGCCATTGACCGCCTGGTCGAGCACATGATCGACCAAGGGGTCCACGGTCTCCTGGCGCTCGGATCGACAGGAGAGACCGCCTCGCTGGACGAAACAGCGCGCCGCACGATTCTCGCGAACGTCGTCGCTGCCGCGGCCGGGCGCGTGCCCGTGATCTGTGGCGTGGCCCAGAGCCACCTGCCGGCAGCGCGCATCGAGGTCGAGGCGGCAGCGCGCCTGGGCGCGGCGGCGGCGCTGGTCGCCCCGCCCTTTTACTACCTGATCGACCAGGCGACGCTGCTCGCCTTCTACCGAGCCCTGGCCAAGAACAGCCCGCTTCCGATCTTGCTCTACAACATCCCGCAGTACACGAAAGTCGTCGCGGAGCCGGCCACAGTCGCGACGCTGGCGCGCGAGGGAACCATCGCCGGCATCAAGGACTCGAGCCGCGATTTCGAATACTTCGAGGGCGTCTGCATCGCTACTCGCGAGCTGCCACGGTTTCGCATTTTCACCGGCAGCGACACGATGCTGCTGCCCGCTCTGGCGATGGGCGGCTCAGGAACTATTTGCGGCGCTGCCAACGTGGCGCCTGGCTGGGTCGTCCGCATCTACGAGGACTTTCAACGATCGGACATGGCCGCGGCGCGGGCCGGCCAGGACAGGCTGTACCAGCTGGTGACGGTGCTGCGCGGTGGCATCTTTCCGGCAGCGATCAAAGCCGCGTGTCACGCACAGGGAATCTGCGAGCCGTGGTGCGCTCCGCCGGTGGCGCCACTCGACGAACAGGCGGAAGCGAAGTTGAGGAGCCGGTTGGAGGCCTGGGGCCTGCTGACTCCCGCCAGGCAAAGGTAAGTCGCAGAAGGGTCTTTAAAGTCGGTTCCATCCCCGGCGAGAACCCGCGGAGGCGCACCGGCGGAGGCGCATCTATCCAACCTGAATCTCGACGGCAGCTATCCTCCCTTCACGCGTGATCCTCTCCATCGGAGACTTGCTGCTCGACATCACCATCATCCCCGACGGCCCGCTGCGGCCAGATGACGACCGCAAGTCGAGGATCGGCGTCGGGGGTGGAGGCCAGGCCGCCAACTTTTGCGCCTGGACCGCGGCCCTTGGAGAGCCGGTCCGCCTGGTCACCAGGGTCGGCGACGACGACCGCGGCAGGCGCCTCGTGGCCGACCTGGAGGCAAAAGGAGTCGAGGTCTGCCCAGTCTGGGCGGACGAGCCGACCGGCGCGATTGCCGTGCTCGTCGGTCCTGATGGTCAGCGGTCGATGGCCACAGAGCGTGGCGCCAGCGTCGGGTTGAGTCCAGACGACCTGGTCCCATCATGGTTTGAAGACGTGCAGCTGATCCACGTCCCCGCCTATTCGCTGTTTCTTGATCCTCTGGGCAAGGCGGCTCGGGCGGCGATCACCCTTATCCGCAACAGTGGCGGGATGCTGTCGATCGACCTCTCGTCGGTGGCAGGTCTGGAGGAATACGGCCCGACGAGGATGGCGTACGATCTCGCCCGCCTGAAACCCGAGCTGCTCTTCGGCACGGCCGCTGAGGTGGCCACCATCGGAGTTCCCACCGAGCACCTTGCGCAGGTTCCCGTGATCAAGCTGGGCGCCGCCGGATGCAGCGTATTCGGGCGCCTGATTCCGGCTCCGGCTGTCCAGCACGTCGACGGCACGGGCGCCGGCGACGCTTTCGCAGCGGCTTTCTGCGCTGCCTGGATACACGGCTCCACCCCGTTCGAGGCGGCGCAACGCGCTGTGATCGTGGCCTCGGAAGCTGTCACGCGAACCGGAGGCAGACCCAGCTGAGCGTTCCGCTCCAGGTATCGCCAGAGGTCGCGGACGCGGTCGCGGATGGGCGTCCCGTGGTCGCGCTGGAGACGTCGATCGTCGGGCAGGGCCTTCCCGCGCCGCACAGCCTGCGCGCAGCTTTCGAAAGCGAGGCGGCGATCAGAAAGGAAGGGGGCGTCCCCGCCAGCGTGGCCGTGCTCGACGGGAAGCTGCGGGTCGGCCTGAGCGCCGGGGACCTCGAGCGGATAGCCGCAGGGGCCGTCAAGGTGAGCTCGAGAGATCTCGGGCCTGCCCTCGTGAGAGGTGAGGTCGGAGCGACGACCGTGGCGGCCACGATGCGGGCGGCCGCCATGGCTGGGATCCGCTTTTTCGCCACGGGCGGAATCGGTGGCGTTCACCGGGGCCACCCGGAAGACCAGTCAGCCGATCTCGTGGAGCTGGGTCGCACTTCGGTGGCCGTCTTCTGCGCGGGCGCCAAGATCATCCTCGACCTGCCCCTCACGCTCGAGCGCCTCGAGAGCCTCTCAGTTCCAGTACTCGGCTATGGCTCCGACGAGCTCCCCGCCTTCTACTCGAGGCACAGCGGCTGCAGGGTCAGCGCGCGAGTCGACGGCCCGCAGGAAGCGGCCCGAGTGCTGCGTGCCGCCTGGGCGACCGGTACGCGCGGAATCGTCGTCGCGGTTCCGCCGCCGGCGGAGCTCGATGGCGCCGAAGAGATGGCGCAGCGCGCCGTACGTGAGCTCACCGGAGTCATGGGATCTGACGTCACCCCGAGGCTGCTCGCCCGGATGGCGGAGCTGTCGGGCGGGCGGTCACTCGACGTCAACGTCGAGCTGGTGGTGAACAACGCGCGAGTCGGGGCGCAGGTGGCCGCGGCCTTCGCCTCGCTTCAGGCAGGGAATTCGGCGACAGGCCCATAGTTTCCACGTGGCAGTGAACTCACCCGTCGAGCTGATCGTCTACTCGGACTACGTTTGACCCTGGTGCTACATCGACTCGGTCCGAGTCGAGCAGCTCGAGCGTGAGAATCTGGTCAAGGTGACGTGGCTGCCCTACGAGCTGCATCCCGAAGCTCCGGTCGAAGGCATTCCCCGTGAGACTTATTTCCGGGGCGCGCGATTCGAGCAGATGCGCAGTCATCTCGAAGCGATCGCGGCCGAGGTCGGCCTCACGATGAAACAGCGCGACGTCATCATCAACTCGCGCCGCGCCCTCGGGGCCGCCGAGTTCGCCCGCGAGCACGGCATGTTCGACGCCATGCACCTCGCACTGCTCAAGGCACACTGGGAGGGAACCGCCCGGCTCGAAAACGTGGACGACCTCGTGCGGATCGGAACCGACGTGGGCCTGGATGCGCATGAGCTGAGAGCTGCGATCGACGAGGATCGCTACGCGGAGCTGATCGACGACAACCGCATGGAGGCGGAGTCGCTCGGAATCAAAGCCATCCCCGCGCACATCTTTGGCCGGCGCTACCTCGTGCTCGGAGCCCAGCCGTACGAAGCTTTCAAGCAGGTGCTCGACCGGTTGCGCGAAGAGGCCGTCACCGGATGAGGATCGTTTCGCTGCTGCCGAGTGCGACCGAAGCGCTCTTCGCACTCGGGGTGGGAGGCCAGGTGGTCGCGGTCACCCACGAGTGTGACTACCCTCCTGAGGCTGCTTTGCTGCCGATCGTCACGCGATCGACGCTTGAGCTCTCTGGGAAAGAAGGCGGGGAGATCGACGCGGCGGTATCCCTCGCCGCCCTGGAAGGGCGCTCTCTCTATTCGGTGGACACCGGCGCCATCCTTGCGCTTGAACCCGACCTCGTGGTGGCCCAGGACATCTGCGACGTGTGCGCGATCCCGGCCGACCAGGTCGCCGAAGACCTGGCGGGAATCCGCATGATCCGCCAGCACCCGCACTCCTTCGAGGAGGTGTTGAGCGACATCGAGGAGCTGGCCAGGGCTTGTGGGGTGGATCCCACCCCGCTCATGAAGGGCCTGCGGCTCCGCATCGAATCTGCGGTTCAAAGGGCGCGGTTGCTGCCTGCCGTCCGTGGTGTTTTTCTCGAGTGGATCGATCCGCCCTATCGCGCCGGTCACTGGACGCCGGACCTGCTCGACCTGGCCGGCATCGAGGATCCGCTGGCGCGGCCCGGGATCCCGTCGGTGGCGATGGAATGGAGCGATGTGGTGGCCGCGCGGCCGGAGCTCCTGATCCTGGCGCCGTGCGGATTCGACCTCGCCCGCGCGCAAGCCGAGACCGACGCAGCCCGCCTCATGATCGATTCGGTCGGCGCGGAGCGAGTGGTCGTCCTCGACGGCTCTGCCTACTTCAACCGGCCAGGACCTCGCCTCGTCGATTCTCTGGAGCTGCTCGTCGCCAATCGGTGAGCCTGTTCTTCACCTGTCGGCGGTTAGTGCCGACACCCTTTTAGAAGAGCCTCCTCGGGTCGTACGCGTCTTGCGGCCTCGACCACGGAGGGGCTCAGGCCGCGCGGTTAGATCCCTTCAGTGCGACTGGCCAGCGCGAGCTGCTCCCGCAGCTCGTGTTGAAGTCGAGACGAGTCGATCTCAGCCGAAAGGTGTCCTGCCAGCAAGCGCTTGAGGGGTGGAGGCATCAGCCTCTCGAGCTCCGCACGAGCCTCCTGCGGCCCCGCGACGAAGATCCGCTTGTAGACGCCTGACCGCACTTCGTGGCCGATGACGTCGATGACTCGCTCGAGATTGGCCTTCGTGCGGTTGTCCGCCTTGCGCTGATTGCTTGGAGCTGAAGTGCCGCCGGCCTTGTTTCGCTTGACCTCGTCCCCGTGCACCTGCTCGAGCGGATGGACGTCGTCAAGGATGTAGGCGAACAGCTTCGCGTGCTCTTTGTCGACGACCGCGATCAACGCGGGCGGAAACCGCTCCAGCTGGCGCTCGATCGGGGCGAGTAGCAAGGCACCCACCTCCAGTCTCGCCTCCGTCTCCATCGGCAGCTTGACCAACTCGAGCAGGCCCACCGGCTCGTCCCCGAAACCTGCCAGCGCGGGAGACCCCGCCGGCCTGACGACCTCGAGGTGCTCCCGCAGGCGGGCCAGTTCGCGCTCCATGATTTCCCGCTCGTCTTCATCGAGACGGTCCTTGTAACGCCGCCTCAATTGCCCGAGCTCGATGTCGTAGTGCCTCAGGTCGAAACCCTCCGCGCGCGCGGGAAGATAGACGCTCAATGCCCGGTCCGAGGCGAGACGAAGTTTGGGAACGAACGTGTAGATGGCCTTCAGGATGCCTTCGTCCTTCATCTCAGAACTCGTTTTACGCCGCAAAGTGCAACTAGTAAAGGGCGTGCGTATCGTTGTCTTCATGTTTGAAGACGAAACTGTGGTCGCCTGGCGCGCGATGCCGTACCGGGCGCCGGTGGTAGCGGACGGCGGCAGCGAGATCGGGAGCGCGGAATCGCTTCTCGGCGATGAGGCGGAGGACATCTTTCACGGCATCGTCGTCAAGCGCAAGCACGGCGGAAGTCCGGTCGAGATTGCGGCGGTGCGGATCAAAAAGATCACCACGAAGCATGTCGTGACCGACCTCTCCGAAGACGAGGTCGAGGCGCTGCCGGCCTACCGGGAAGAGCACTGGTTCCATCTCGGTTGGGGTGGCCTTTTCCGCAAGCATCCCGAGTGGGACGAGACTTCGCGGACCTAGTAGGTCAGAGCCACCCCAGCAACCTTTCAGGTCGTCTTCAGCTCAGTGGGAGCCTGGATGCGGAAGGCCGAGAGGCTCGGAACGAGGATGGCGTAGATCGCGGGCAGGACGAGCGAGACCAGAAAGATCGCAAACGGGAAGAAGACGCTCACCGCGCTGCTGATGACGCTGACGGCGATCGTCGCCCCGGCGTACAGAAGCGCCACGCGCAGGGATACGTCGTGGTTGGCCCTGGCCAGGGCGTACAGCACCCTGGGATCCAGCGCCCGGCCGATGCCCAGCTTGTCTGAGCCGACGAGCACTGCGGCGAAGAGGTAAAGGGCCGCCAGCCACCACGCGACCAGCAGCAACAGAGCGACCAGGCCGATTCCGATCGCGATCACGAGCCCGGTTCGACCGGATATCCCCAACAGCACGGCGAACGCGACCATCACGACCAGGACGAACGACAGCACCAATCCGTAGAGCAGGCTGACCACAAAAGGAGCGACGCCCCGCTCGAGGTGCTGGAATCCAGCAGGCGGAAGCTCTTTCCAGCCGCTGCGGACCATGTCCGTGGCGTTCAGCGCCCAGCCCATGGTGTTGATGGTTCCGACGATCGGGATCAGGCCGATCAATCCAGTGACGATCACGCGCTGGAACCAATCCGGCGTGGTTGTGAACCAGAACAGGTCGAGCGGGCCCTCGACCGATCGCGAGCGCCATTTCGTGCCGTCCCACCAAAAACGGCCATCCTGGGAGATCAGCGCAGGCATCGATCCATCATGAGTGAAAGCGGCGGCGCTTTCGCGCCCACGGATGGGTAGGTTTCGTCAGGTTTCGCCATAATTTGCCGAGTGGGATCGCTTGCCTCGCACACCCGCTCGCCGTGGCTCAGCCTCGGCGAGGCCAGCCGGCTCCTGGGCATCACGCCAGGGACGTTGCGCCGGTGGGCGGACCACGGTGATGTCGCCGCGTTCGTAACCCCAGGCGGTCACCGTCGCTTCCCCCGCAGCGCGATCGAATCGCTGGTGCCGCAGGCGAGGAGCCGGCGTCCCGTGCTGACAGGCCTGACCGCCAGCGCTTCTCGCGTGACGCGCGCCTATCTCCGGACCCAGCGGCCCGGTCGCCCGACAGGCGACCCCGGAATCGCCGCCTTGACCGAGGCGGAGCGCGCGGACATGGGGGACCGCGGTCGGAGGCTCCTCCTCCTGCTCCTCGACCACCTGAACGAAGAGCCCCGGCGGTCTTCGCTCAAGCTCGCGGAAGCCGAGCAGGAGGCGACCCAGTACGGGCGACGGGCCGCGGCGCTTGGGGCTTCGCTGTCCGCCACGCTCGAGGCCTTCGTCAGGTTTCGCGGAGCCTTCATAGCGGAGCTGGCGGCGATCGCCCGGAGACGAAGGCTTGATACGCGCGAGGCCACCGCGCTGCTGGTCGAAGGGGAAAGCGCGGTCGACCGGCTTCTGGTGGCGCTTACGAACGCGTACACCGCGGTGCGGTCATGACTGCCATACGGCTCGGGACTCGAGGATCGAAGCTGGCGCTGGTCCAGAGCGAGCTCGTCGCCGAGAGACTGCGGGGGGCGGGCCACCAGGTCGAGCTACTGCCGATCGTGACCGAAGGCGACGTGCGGCCGATCGACATGTCGCCCGGCGAGGGCGTCTTTGTCGCCGCGATCGCGCGCGCCCTCCTCGCGGGTCAGATCGACATCGCCGTTCACAGCGCGAAGGACGTCCCGCTCGAAGAGGATCCAGGCCTGGCGATCGCCGCCTACCCTGAGCGCGCCGATCCGCGTGACGCGCTCGTCACGAGAGGCGGCGGTGGTTCTCTCACCTCGCTGCCTCGCGGCGCGATCGTCGGCACGGACAGCCCTCGGCGCGCCGGATTCCTGCTCTCGGTGCGGCCGGACCTGAAAGTGATTCCCCTGCATGGCAACGTCGAGACTCGTCTCCGGCGCCTGGATGAAGGCGGGGCCGACGCGCTCGTGCTCGCCGCGGCCGGCATGGATCGGTTGGGGAAGCAGGCGCGAATCGACCAGAGATTCGAGCCTGACATTCTCTTGCCGGCGCCCGGCCAGGGAGCGCTTGCCGTGCAGGTGAAGCGATCGAACACCCGGCTGATGGAGCTCGTTTCCGCGATCGATGACGACGACATCCGGCTGGCGGTCGAGGCCGAGCGCGAGGTGCTGAGGGCGACCGGAGGAACGTGCAGAGCGCCGGTGGGCGCGCTCGCCTCGCTCAGCGGCGACGAGCTCGCATTGCTCGCCGGAGGCGTGAACAGCGACGGCTCGGGCAAGCTCGTCGAGCGCTTGACAGGTCGCCGCGGCGACGCCACGGACATGGCGACGAGGCTCGGGCAGCGCCTTCTGGCGGAGGTGGCGCTGCGATGATTGCGGTCCTCGTGACCCGGCCCGACGGGGAATCCGATCCTCTCGTGCACGCGCTTCGCAAACGCGGCTACCGCGTGCATGCCGTGCCGATGGTTCAAACGGAACCGGTGGATTTCGACGCCGGCGCACTTGTGGGATGCGACTGGATCGTGCTCACGAGCGCGCGCGGCGTGAAGGCGCTGACCGACCTCCCGACCGGGCCGAAATTCGCAGCCGTCGGTCCGGAAACGGCGCGCGCTCTCCGAGCCCGAGGCGTTGAGCCATCTCACGTGCCTGGACGCGCCGACGGCGCAGACCTTGGCGACACTCTCCCGGACGTCGACGGGAAGCGGATCGCGCTGGTGCGGGCGTCGGCCGCGGGCGAAGATCTGCCCGACCGCCTGCGTCGCCGCGGCGCGGCCGTCGAGGAGGTGACCGCCTACCGCACCGTCGAGGGGCCGGCCGCATCGGCCGAGTTGCTTCGGTCCGCCCTCGCCGATCCGGAGCTCGGCGCCGTCGTTTTCGCCTCCGGTTCGGCTGTGCGAGGATTTCTTCGACTGGGCGGGAGCAAGCGAGTGCCCGCCATCACGATCGGGCCGCGAACCACCAGCAGCGCGCGTGGGCGGGGCTTCGCGGTCATCGCGCAGGCAGACGCGCAGAGCGTATCGGGCCTTGCCGACGCAGTCGTCCACGCTTTACCGATGGAGATCAAGAAAGGTGCGTGACCTGCTTCGAACCAGGACGGTTCCGACTCCCGCGGCCGACCGGCACGATCGACCAAGACGCCTGAGGACCAATCCTCAGCTCAGAGAGCTGGTTCGCGAGACGCGGCTTCACCCCTCGCAGCTCATCGCGCCGATCTTCGTGGTCTCGGGCCGCGGACGTCGCGAAGAGATCTCGTCCCTCAAGGGCCATGCGCGGCTGAGCCCCGATCTCGCTGTGGCCGAGGCCGCCCGCCTGGCCGGGCTTGGGATCGGCGGCGTTCTGCTTTTCGGCATACCCGACTCGAAGGACGCGAGGGGCGAGGGTGCGGCGGACGAAAGAGGCCCGGTGCCGGAAACTCTGCGCAGGCTGAAGGCAGAGAAGCTGGCGCTTGCCCTGGCGGCGGACGTCTGCCTTTGCGAATACACGACGCACGGCCACTGCGGGGTGCTCGACGGCGACCGGATCGACAATGACGCGACGCTCCCTCTGCTGGCTGACGCCGCCATCGCCTATGCCGAGGCGGGGGCCGACATCGTGGCACCCAGCGCGATGATGGACGGTCAGGTCGCCGCGCTGCGCGCCGGCCTCGACGCCGGTGGGTTCCACAGCACGGCGATCGTCGCTTACGCGTCGAAGCACGCCTCGGTCCTCTACGGACCGTTCCGCGAAGCTGCCGGTTCGACGCCTGGTTTCGGCGATCGGAAGTCGTACCAGATGGACCCCGCCAACGGCCGCGAGGCGATGCGCGAGCTCGCCCTGGATGCGCAAGAAGGAGCCGACATCCTGATGGTGAAGCCGGCCATCACCTCGCTCGATCTGCTCGCGATGGCGCGGACTCGCTTCGACCTGCCCCTCGCCGCATACCAGGTGAGCGGCGAGGTCGCCATGATCGAGGCCGCCGCGGAGCGCGGCTGGATCGACCGCCGTGGAGCCGTGCTCGAATCGCTGACGGCGATCGTGCGCTCCGGGGCGAACATCGTCGTCACCTATTTCGCGGCCGATGTGGCCGGGTGGTTGAAGCAGTGAGCGATCCAAGGTTTGTGCACGCGCTTGCGCTCGGACTGGATTCGGAGTGGCGGCGTCTGCCGGCCGCCCAACGCTGCGAGACGGCCGAGGAGCTCGCCGCGGCGGTCACCAGGGAATCGGAGGTGCTGACTCACAGCTATTCGATGGTGGGGCTGCAGCCCGGAGCGGACCTGCTTTTGTGGAGCCTGGGACCGAGTCTCGAATCGCTCGAGGAGCGAGCGGCGATGGTCTTGCGCTCCGGCATGGGGACATGGCTGAGCGTGAAGGAGAGCTTCCTCGGTGTCATCCAAGGTTCGCAGTACGTCAAGAAGCCGACGCCGCAGGAGCAGTCGCTGTTCAGCGGAGTGCGGTCGCGATACCTCGTCGTGTACCCGTTCACCAAGAGCACCGATTGGTACCTTTTGGGAAAGGAAGCGCGCCAGGGGATCATGAACGAGCACATTCGCGTCGGCCACGAATACCCCGAAGTCCGCCAGCTTCTGGCGAACAGCTTCGGGGTGGACGACATGGATTTCCTGGTCGCATATGAGACAGACGACCTCCCGAAGTTCGGCGAGCTCGTCCGCGCGCTGCGAGGCACCGACAGCCGGAAGTCCACCGTCCGCGACACGCCGATCCTCACAGGAATCCACCGCCCGATCGAAGAGATAACCGTGCTCCTCGGCGCCGTGAACGACGCCAGGTGAGCCGCTTCCTCGACGCCGCGTGGCACCGGCCGGTCGACGTCACGCCGGTGTGGCTCATGCGCCAGGCGGGGCGATCGCTGCCTGAGTATCGAAAGCTCCGCGAACGGTGGACCCTTGTCGACATCGTCGCTCAGCCCGAGCTCTGCGCCGAGGTGACCCTACAGCCGGTGCGCCGCCTGGGCGTCGACGCCGCCGTGATGTTCGCGGACATCATGCTTCCGCTGCGGGGCATGGGCGTCGACTTCGAGCTCGTCGAGAACGTCGGCCCGGTCATCGCCAGGCCCATCGGTTCGGCGGCCGACATCGAGGCATTGGTGGTGCCGGCCGGCGAAGAGGCAGCGCCCCAGGTGATCACGGCGGTCCGGCAGGTCGTCGCGCAATCCCCGGTGCCGGTGATTGCCTTTTCGGGCGCGCCTTTCACCCTGGCCAGCTATCTCATCGAAGGGCGACCGAGCCGCGACTTCGCGCGCGTGAAGGCGTTCATGTATTCGGAGCCGGACGCGTTCGACCGCCTTCTCGCGAAGCTTGCGGCGACGATGGTGGGCTACCTCCAGGCCCAGGTCGCCGCGGGCGCGAGCGCGGTCCAGCTTTTCGACTCGTGGGCGGGCGCCCTCGCGGTGGACGACTACGAAGCTCGGGTTCTCCCCCACACCCGCGCCATCTTCGAGGCGCTCAGCTCTTCGGGGGTGCCCCGGATCCACTTCGGCACCGACACCGCCGGGATGCTCGAATCGATCGCATCCACGGGACCCGACGTGGTATCGCTCGATTGGCGGGTGCCCCTCGACGCGGGCTGGAAGCGGGTCGGCCACGAACGCGGGATCCAAGGCAACCTCGATCCGGCGGTGCTCCTCGGGCCGGCGGAGCTGGTGCGCGAGCGCGCCCGCGACATCCTCCGCCGTGCCGGCGGCAGGCCGGGCCACATCTTCAACCTCGGGCACGGGGTCCTACCGTCGACGCCGTTGGAGAATCTCCAGGTCCTGGTCGAGACGGTGCACGAGTGGCAGGTCGCGCGTGTCGCGTGAGTCGACCGTGGGGTTGGGTGTCCTTTGCATGGCGTACGGCAGCCCCGCGGGCGACGAGGGCATCGAGGACTACTACACGCACATCCGGGGCGGGCGCAGGCCTTCGCCGGAAGCCCTCGACGAGCTGAGGGCGCGGTATCGGGCCATCGGTGGCTCGCCCCTGACAGCGATAACTCGAGAGCAGGCGGCCGCGATCGGGGTCCGCCTCGGGCTGCCGGTGTTCGTAGGCATGAAGCACGCGCCACCATTTGTCGCCGATGGTGCTGCCGAGGCTGAGCAAGCCGGCGTGAGCCGGCTGATCGGCCTGCCGCTCGCGCCGCATTTCGCCGACATGAGCCTTGGCGCGTACGAGCGCTCCCTGGAGAAGTCATGGCACGGCGAGCTGACCTTCGTCCGCGGATTTCACGACCACCGGGCTTTCATCGGGGCGGTGCGGCGACTGCTCTCGGAAAGCCTCGAAGAAGGATGGCCTGAGCGGCTTTTTTTCACAGCGCACAGCCTTCCGGCCCGGATCGTCGCCGAGGGAGACCGCTACATGGACCGCCTGCTCGAGAGCTGCCGCCTCGTTGAGGAAGGCATGGAGCTGCCTCCCTGGGAGTTGGCGTTCCAGTCCGCGAGCACGACCGGCGAACCGTGGCTTGGTCCGGACCTGCTCGCCGCGATCGAGCTGTCCGGCGCTCAGGACGTGCTCGTCTGCCCGATCGGCTTCGTGGCGGACCACCTCGAGATCCTGTTCGACCTCGACGTCGAGGCACAGGCCTTCGCGCGCGCGCGCGACATCAATCTTCGCCGCACCGCCTCGTTCAATGCCAGGCCCGAGTTCATCGAAGCCATGGCCGAAATCGTCTCGGACGCGATCGACCGGCGTGCCTGACCGGGCGCCACGCTGCACCTACCGGCTGCAGCTTTCCAAAGACTTCACGTTCGAGGCAGCGGCATCACGGGCAAGGTACCTGGCGTCCCTCGGGATCAGCCACGTTTACTCTTCGCCGCTGCTTCAGGCCGCCGCCGGAAGCAGCCATGGATACGACGTGGTCGATCCGCACCGGATCAACGCGGAACTGGGAGGCGAGGCTGGGTTTAGCAGCTTCAGAGGAGTGCTCGTCGAGCACGGCCTGAAGCTGCTCATGGACGTGGTGCCCAACCACATGGCCACGGCCGGACGGGCCAATCCGTGGTGGTGGGACCTGCTTCTGAATGGGAAGTCGAGCCCGTACGCGGGTTACTTCGACATCGACTGGGACCCGCAGCTGTCGCATCTGAAGGGCAAGGTGCTGCTGGGCGTGCTTGGCGACCGTTACGGAAACGAGCTGGAGGCGGGCCGGCTGGTGCTGGATCATGCGGGCGACGAGATGGTCGTCCGCTATCACGACGATGAATTTCCGATCTCGCGAGAGAGCCTCGACGGGCAGCAGGTCGATGCCGTGAGCGGCGACCTCGACGCCCTCGACGCGCTGCTGCAGCGCCAGCACTACCGGCTCGCCTACTGGCGAACTGCCCAGGAAGAGCTCAACTACCGGCGCTTCTTCACGGTCGACAGCCTGATCGGCCTTCGCGTTGAGCTGGAACAGGTCTTGAGGGACAGCCACCGGCTGGTCTTCGAGATGCTCGCCCGCGGCGACGTGGACGGGCTCCGCGTCGACCACGTCGACGGGCTCCTGGATCCCCAGGCCTACCTTTCAACTCTTCGTGCGGAGTCACCGAACGCGTACCTCGTGGTTGAGAAGGTGCTCGAAGACGGCGAGCGGCTGCCGAGCGAGTTTCCTGTCCACGGCACCACCGGCTACGACTTCATCGGTCGCGTAGACGGTCTGTTCGTCGACTCCCGGAACGAGGAGCTGATGACCACGCTCTACCACGCGTTCAGCGGTGAGTCTCTGACCTACGCCGAGGTCGTGCGAGCCTGCAAGCAGGAGGTCATGGTGACCGACCTGGCCCCTGACCTCGAGCGCTTGACCAGCCTGCTGGTCGAGATCTGCGAGCGCTACCGCGGCCAGCGCGATCGGACGCGCCACGAGCTTCAGGAGGCGATTCGCGAGGTCGCTGCCGAGCTCACGGTGTACCGGACCTACGCGGCGCCGCGCTCTGTCGGCGACGAGGCTCGGCGTCGGGTGGCCGCCGCGGTCGAAAAGGCCGGCCACCGCCGTTCCGAAATGGATCCCGGGCTGCTCCGGTTCATCGGCGAGCTCCTGCTCATCGGGCACGACGGCCACCTGGAACGCGAGTTCGCGGCGCGATTTCAGCAGTTCACGCCCGCGGTCATGGCAAAAGGTGTCGAGGACACGGCCTTCTACCGATACAACCGTCTGGTGTCGCTGAACGAGGTCGGGGCTGACCCCGCGCGCTTCGGCCGCCCAGTCGAAGAATTTCATGCGCGCTGCGCCCGCACGGCCGCCGAATGGCCCGCGACGATGCTGACGCTTTCAACCCACGACACGAAGCGGAGCGCAGACGTCCGCGCAAGGCTGGACCTGCTGTCGGAGATTCCGCTCGAGTGGGGCGAGGCAGTCGAGCGGTGGGCCGACCACAACCAGCGCTTCCGCTCGCAGGGGTACCCGGACCGGAACATCGAGTACCTGATGTATCAGACGCTTGTCGGGGCCTGGCCCATCGAGATCTCGCGCCTCTCAGGATTCCTTCGAAAGGCCGCTCGTGAAGCCAAGGCGCACACCTCCTGGCTCAATCCGGAAGCGAGCTACGAGGACGCGCTGGTGCAGTTCGCGGGTCAGGTCATCGCCGACCAGGAGTTCGTAAGCGACCTGGAGGCGTTCATCGGCGGCCATCACATCGTCGCGCTCGGTAGGGCGACCTCGCTGGCCCAGGCCACGCTGCTCCTCACCTGTCCGGGTGTACCCGACCTGTACCAGGGAACCGAGCTGTGGGATTTGAGCCTCGTCGACCCGGACAACCGCCGGCAGGTCGACTACGACCAGCGCGAGAGGCTGCTCTCTGAAGTGCGGGAAATGGGCCCTGGCCAGGCGATCGTCCGCTCCGATGACGGGACGCCAAAGCTCTGGTTGATCGCCCGGCTGCTCGATGAGCGACGGCGCCGGCCAGACCTGTTTGAAAGCACGAGCTACGCACCGCTTGCAGCGGTTGGAGCCAAGGCGCATCACGTTGTGTCATTCGTTCGCGACAGGCTGGTGGTGATCGTGCCGCGCCTCCTCATCGGACTGGCCGGCGATTGGGCCGGCACCACGCTCGAGCTTCCTCGAGGTCGGTGGAAGAGCGTTCTCGACGGCGATGAGCACGACGGCGAGGCTCCGATCGATCTCGACCGGCTCCTCCAAGCATTTCCAGTTGCGGTCCTGGCTCGGGATCCGGACTGATGCACAGGTTCAGGGTCTGGGCGCCAGGGCGCGGCGCGGTCAAGCTGGT
>DATBZR010000132.1:0-62016 GCA_036513095.1 Candidatus Dormiibacterota bacterium
GCGGCCGTCGGTGGTGCGGTCGAAGAGCGCCCCCCAGCGCTCCAGCTCGAAGACCCGGTCGGGCGCCTCCATGGCGTGGATCTGCGCCATGCGCCAGTTGTTCAGCATCTTGCCGCCGCGCATGGTGTCGCGGAAATGCACGCGCCAGTTGTCTTCTTCCCACACGTTGCCCATGGCGGCAGCGACGCCGCCCTCGGCCATGACGGTGTGGGCCTTGCCAAGGAGCGACTTGCAGACGACGAGTACGCGAGCGCCGGCTTCCGCCGCAGCTATGGCGCCGCGCAAGCCGGCGCCTCCTGCCCCGAGAACCAGCACATCGGTCTCGACGGTCTCGTAACCGGCGGAGCTCACAGGACCCACCGCGGGTCGTGCAGGACGCCCGCCAGCAGGAGCCGGATGTAAATGTCGGTCGCCGCCACCGAGAGCAGGCTCGCCCATGCCCACCGGTCGTGCTTGATGTTGAGGACGGTGACGCCCTTCCAGAGCTGGTGCCGGGCACGCGACGCAAGCGAACAGGAGAAGCAGTCGAGCTCTCCACCTGACAGATGGCGGAAGGCGTGGCAGCCGAATGTGTAACCGGAAAGGAGCAGGACGTTGGCGAGCATGAGCACGCTGCCGAGACCTACGCCGAAACGTCCGCCGAAATTGAAGGCTAGGATCGCGTCGAACCAGAGAAATCCCACCTGGACCACCGTCGCGTAAAAGGCAAATCGGTGGAGGTTGTTGAACACCCATGGAAAGGCAGTCTCGCCTTTGTAGTGGCGGTTGGGTTCAGGCACCGCGCAGGACCATGGGTGCCAGAAGAACGAGCGGAAGTACGCCTTGCGGTAGTAATAGCAGGTGAGGCGAAATGCGAGCGGCGCCCATGCGACCCAGACGCCGGGCGGGATCGGCCCGACCCTGATCAGCGGCGAGTAGAAGGGACTGAGGTAAGGCGCGGAGTAACCCTCGTGCTGAAAGAACACCACCCAGATGGAGAACGCCCCGAAAAGGCTGAGCGCGACAACCACGAACGCGGGATAGAGCCAATTGGGCAGGGCGCTGTAAGGGTTTCTGACGACTGTGCGGCCTGGGGCCGCGGGTCGGGAAAGAGCCATGTCCGCTCCTAATCTAACTAGAAGTTGATGACGAACGGGGGGACGACCGGGCAAAAAAGGTCCGGCGGGCCGAGCCCGCCGGAGTATTGCCGTCCAGATGCGCTGTCACGCAACGACTTTCTGCGCGACCTTAACTCTGCTTGATTCGGGCCTGCGGACTGCAACGAGGAGCTCGAAGACCAGAGCGCCGAGAGCGCCCAGGGCCGCGATCATGAGCCCGATCCCAGCGAAGGTGGTGTAGGCGCCGAGCGTCCACCAGCCCCACGAGTTGAGAAGCGTGGCGCGCAGCATCTCGCCAGTGAAGAGCGTGGTCTTCTGGCCGTTGAGTGTCGCGACGTTGGCCTGAAGTGTTGCGTAGTTCGGGTCCGTCTTCGACGCGGCAGCGAGCGCGGTGTTCGCGGCCGTGATCTTGGTGCCGATCGAGGCGTAGGTCGAGCCGCCTGCGACGGTCTCCAGGTGCTTGCCGAGGAAGTCGTTGGCGTAGATCCTGGCCTGGTTACCGTCGATGACCTGGTTGCCGGCCTGGTCCCGAATCTCCTGCGGAAACTCCGCCGGGTCCAGCGCGCCGCCGGCCTTGATCTGGTCGGCCGCCGGGAAGAAGACCTGCTGAGCGGTCAGCTCGGTCTTGACCATGTTGGTCACGAAGCTGCCCTCGTAGAAAAGGAAGCCGGACGCCGACGCCAGAATGATCACGAGCATCGCCTGTAGGGAGATGATTCGCCACCGAATTGCCTTGTTCACGTCGCTTTCCTCCTGATGATTTGACCTCTAGCGAGGTTCTGATTGAGCTTTAGGACGGCTCTCTTGATGACAAGTCAACAGGACGGCGAAGCGGCTGACGCGGGCCATACGGCACAGGTGGATCGGTGCCTGGTCCCTCGGCGGAGGGGCCTATTGGCCATGAGAAAGGGGCCGGAAAGCTTCCGGCCCCTTCCATACGTGGGGGGGAGGAGGGGTCAGGCCTTGAAGGGCTTGGCGGCCTTCGTCACGGGAATCGTCTTCACCTGAGGCGCGCCGTCGATGCCGGCCGGGCGCGGGATGCTGATCTCAAGCACACCGCTGTCGTACTCGGCCTTGATGGCGGTCTCCTTGACACCCTTCGGCAGGGCGACGTGGCGCTCGAAGAAGCCATAGCTGGTCTCCTTTCGGAAGTAGCCGGCGTCCTTGACTTCCGTGTCCAGCTTGCGCTCGCCGGTCACAGCGAGCTCACCATCCTGGAGCTTCACATGGATGTCCTTGGGGTCCATGCCGGGCAGATCCATCCGAACCACCAGGTCTCCGTTGCGTGCGAAGACGTCCGCGGTCGGGATGAAGTGCTTGCCGGGGGTCAGCGCGAGCAGCGGGCGGAACGGCCACGGCCCACTCAATGTGCGGAAGAATTCCGCGAACGGCGCGTCGAGCTCAACTAGCTCATCTGAAACGGTTCGAGTTGTCATCGTTGCACCTCCATCTGCAAATTGACTGTTGACTCGAGACCAACGTAGGAGCCGGACGCTGCGAAGAAAAGGGCCATCCGTCACGCGCAGATAGGGACGCGCTGCAGGGTGGGCTTCAAGGTCCGGTTTCCCAGCCGGATGGGGGCCGAATGGCACTGCCTCATGGAAGATCACTCGCGCGAGGCTGAAACTGATGGCGATGACAGCCGATCGCAACAGTCTTCCATCCGGCGATGTCGCCGAGCCGCTCACGCGTTTCGTGACGCTTCGCGACGGCAGGCGCCTGGCCTACTCGGTGCTGGGCGATCCCGACGGAGCGCCAATAATTCACCAGCACGGCATGCCCGGGTCGCGGCTCGAGCACGAGGCCGAGCCCGACTTCTATCGCTCGGTGGGCGTCCGCGTAATCACGCCGGACCGCCCCGGCTACGGCCTGTCGGATCCTCACCCGCACCGGCTTCTGCTCGACTGGCCTTTCGACATCGAGGACCTGGCCGACAGCCTCGGCATCGCACGGTTCGGCATCACCGGCCTCTCGGGCGGCGGCATCTATGCGCTGGCTTGCGCGGCGGCCATCCCGCACCGCCTGACCGAAGTTGTGGTCACCGGGTGCCCGGGCCCTATGCAGCGACCGGGCGCCCTGGCCGACACACGGTTCCTGACTCACGCCGGCGTTTGGCTGGGTGCGCACGCCCCCTGGCTGCTCGAGGCGGGCGCCACGCTGGTGAGCCCCTTCGTCCGCCGTTTCCCGGGGTTCTTCGTCGATCACTTCAACGACGGTGTCCCACCTGCCGACCTGCGCTGGCTCTCGATGCCGTCGGTCAACCAAGGGGCAGCGGACACCCTGCGCGAGGCGATGCGCCCGGGCGTGTGGGGCTACGTGCAGGACATTCGCGCGCTGGCCACGCCCTGGGGATTCGAGCTCGGCGACATCAGAGTTCCTGTGCAGCTGTGGCACGGGGACCAGGACGCGGTGATCCCGCTGCACCACGGCCGCTACCTGGCTTCGAAAATCCCAGGCGCGAAGCTTCGACTCTGCCCTGGAGAGGGTCACATGTTGATGTGGAACCACCTCCCCGAGATCCTCATGGCAGCAGCCGGCATGCCGCCGCAGCCTGAATCGCCGCGGCGGCTCCCAGCCGTCGACTCATAGAAGAAGCGAGACGTGCTCCTTCGACTCCACCCTGGCGACGAGCGACGCCGCCCACGCGGCCGCACGCTCAATCTCGCCTGGCTCGAGCACCGGCAGCTTGCCGCTGACGAAGAAGCTGGTCTCCGGCGCGATCAACCGGGCTCGCGCCTGGTGCAGCCTCTGAGCGATTCCGGCTGCCGCTGAGCCCGAAAGCCATTCGGGCCATCGCAGGCGGGTGTCGAACGCCGCGGCCGCCTTCCCAACCAACTCTTCCTTGCCGATGCGGTCGAAGAACTGGGCGACCGGCTCCGTGACCCGGTGCGCTTCGGTGGGGCCACCGACCACGATGAGGTCCACCTTCTCAAGAGGCACCTTGCGAGCGTCTTCAGCGGACACCAGCTGCACGACTCCGTGCTTGCCGAGCTCGAACGCAATGGCATCCGCGACCTTGTGCGTGTTGCCGTGACGCGATCCGTAAACGACCAGACTGTTCATCTCAAATACCTCCGATTCGACTCTCTTACCTCAGCTGTGCCGCGGGTAGGGCCGAGAGTCACTCGCTGGGCGGGCCTTTCGATCTAATGGCTGCGCTCATCGTCCTCTCGTTGGTGGCGCGGGCGTGGGCATCGGGCTGATGCCGTAGCGCAGCGCTTCACGAAAATGCCCGCCTACTTATCGCCGGGAGTGCTACCTCTGGGCGCGGCGCCCGATCGCACCCACTGTCTCGGACGCACGCTCCACCGCGAAGCGATTCGTTCGATCCTCTGGACAGCTTCCGGAGGCGTCCAGCGCGCGATCAGCACTGGCGGCCGCAATGGGGTCCGACCGAAGAAGAAGGACTTTCCGACCTCCACAAGAGCCAGGTACACAACCACCATCGCCGCCAGGATCGCGAGGAAACCGAGCGGAAGTGGCGTGAAGCCGAACCACCTGCCCAGAGGCGTGAAGGGCAGGGCCAGGCCGACCGCCACGCTCCCGATGGTGCCGGCGGTCAGTGCCAGCCCGGGCCGGCTTCGAAAGAATGGTGAGCGGCGTGTGCGGATGGCGAAGATGACCAGGCTCTGGGTGGCCAGCGACTCCGAGAACCAGGCCGTTTGAAACAGGCTTCCCCGCGCGTGGAAGACGAACAGCATCACGCCGAAGGTCAGGAAGTCGAAGATCGAGCTGATCGGGCCGAAGAAGATCATGAAGCGACGGATCAACCGGATGTCCCACTGCGCTGGACGCCGCAGCAGCTCCGGGTCGACACGATCGGTCGGGATTGTCATCTCGCCGGCGTCGTACAGCAAATTGTTGAGCAGAATCTGAGTCGGCGTCATCGGCAGAAAGTTCAAAAGGAGTGAACCGCCCGCCGCGCTGAACATGTTGCCGAAGTTCGACGACGTCCCCATCAGGACGTACTTCATGGTGTTGGAAAAGATCCGCCGGCCCTCGAGCACGCCGCCCGCGAGGATTCCCAGGTCCTTCCCGAGGAGCACGATGTCGGCCGCGTCTTTGGCGACCTCGCTGCCGGTGTCCACCGAGATTCCGACGTCGGCATCCCGCAAAGCGACGGCGTCATTCACTCCGTCGCCAAGGAAGCCGACGTCCTTGTTGAGCCCGCGCTGGGCAACGATGATTCGCGATTTCTGGTCGGGCGACACACGCGCGAAGATGCCGGTCCGCGGAATTCGCTCCAGCAGCTCCTGGTCGGTGAGCTTATCCAGCTCCGGGCCGGTGATCGCTTCGCCGAAGTCCAGTCCGATCGAACGGCACACCGATTCGGCGACGAGCACGTTGTCACCGGTCACGATCTTGACCTGAATCCCCAGGAGCTTGAGCTGCGCAAGAGACTCCGCGGCATCCGCCTTGGGCGCGTCCAGAAACGTGATGAATCCCTTGAGCTCGAGGTCCCGCTCGTCCGCGAGGACGCACCGCGCCGCCCCCTGCCACGCACGGCTTGCCACCGCGACGACGCGTGCGCCCGAGCCGAAAAGCCGGTCCAGGGTTCCCTGCGCGTCGGGTGGCACGTCGAGGCACCGCGGCAGAACGGATTCAGGCGCGCCCTTGGTGATCAGCAGCTTTGGGCCGTCGGGGGTTGCGACCAGCGCCGACATCAGTCGACGTTCGTGGTCGAAGGGCAGGTGATCGACCTGCTGGTAGCCTGGCGGTGCAGCGGCGGTCGCAAGCAACGCCGCGTCGAGCGCGTTACCTGACGCCGCGAGGTCGGCGCTGTCACCTGTCGCGCACAGGAGAGCGAATCGCAGGACCTCGTCGCTTGGTTTTCCCGACGGATCGGTCGCCTGCTGGAAGGTGATCCGCCCTTCGGTCAGGGTGCCGGTCTTGTCGGTGAAGAGGATCTCGATGTTGCCCAGGTCTTCGATGCTGATCAGGCGTTTCACCACGACGCTCTTGCGCGCGAGGTTGCGCGCCCCTGAGGCGAGGCTGATGGTGACGATCGCCGGCAGCAGCTGCGGCGTGAGCCCGACTGCGATCGCCAGCGAGAACAGCGCCGACTCCAGCAACGGACGGCCCAGCAGCCAGTTCGCCACGAAGATCCCGCCCGCAAGGACGGCCGTCACGCGAACCAGCAGGATCGAAAAGCTGCGCAGCCCGCGCTGGAACACGGTCTGAGGCTGCCGCTCACCCAACCGGATCGCGATCTTGCCGAATGCCGTGCGCGGGCCGGTCTGGATGGCGACGCCGGTGCCAGACCCACCCCGCACCGTGGTTCCCATGTACGCGATCGAGCGGAGTCCAAGCTCGACCAGGTCGGTCCCTTGCTCTGGCTCGGCGCGCTTGGTCTTCGGCATGGCCTCGCCTGTGAGCACCGCCTCATCGCACTCGAGCTCGCGAGCCTCCAGCAACCGGAGGTCGGCGGGAACGAGGTCGCCGGTTCGGAGCACCACGATGTCGCCCGGAACCACCTCGGTGACGTCAACTTTCAGCTGATGGCCGTCACGGACGACGACCGTCTGATGGCGGATGCTCGCATGCAGAGCTTCGACGACGCGCTCCGATCGGTATTCGTTGAAGAACCCAAGCCCGACGCTGAGGCCGACGATCGCCAGGATGATGATCGCGTCGGTCCTCTCTCCGACGATGAGGGAAACGATGGTGGCGCCCGCCAGCAGGATGAGCAGGGGATTGCGCAGCTGGCGGCCAAGCACCGCGAACGGCCGCGCGCCGTGGCTGCGGATGGCGTTGGGTCCGAAGCGCCCCAGCCGCAGCCTTGCCTCAACTTCCGTCAGGCCCGCCTCAGAGCTGCCGGATGCAGCAAGCATCTCCGCCTGGCTGAGGCGGGCGGCCCCGATCAGGTCAACGCCTGCGAGGCCTGGTGGTGCATCCGCCACAGGCGTTATCACGCGACTCATTTAACGCTCGCCGTGCCGGGCGCGCGATCACAGGGCCAGGCGGCACCTCGACAAGAGGTCTGTCGTACCTGTCGCTCGCGATCGCGATGACTCAGCTTTGTGGAGTGAAGGTTGACGAGATCATGTCGCGTCCCGTTGTCACGGTTGCGGCTGATGCGGGCATCAAGGCCGCGGCCACCCTGCTTGCGGAGCACAGCGTATCGGCCCTACCGGTCGTGAACGCCAGGGGCGAGCTCGTGGGCATCGTCTCCGAGGCTGACCTGATGTCAATCGAAACCCGGCCCGATCCGCGGACGCAGGCGACGCCGCTGGCTCCGACGGCCGGCAGCTCTCCCAAGACCGTGGCCGAGGTGATGACCAGGGAAGTCCTGACGGTCTCGACCGGAAGCGAGGTGTCAAAGGCAGCGCGGATCATGCTCAATGCGGGCATCAAACGCGTCCCGGTCATGCGGGGACGCCACGTCGTCGGCATCCTCAGCCGGCGCGACCTGGTCAGGGTGATCGCACGGCGCGACGCGGACATCGAAGGCGAGATCGAGCTTCGCCTGCGCGAGCTGGGTCTGGATGACATCGGCAGCGGCAACGTGAGCGTGGCGGCCGGAGTCGCGACGATCCGGGTCGACGGCCCGGGAGCATCGAGCCGCAGCCTCGCCGAATCTGTGGCTCTGACGGTGCCCGGCGTGCTCGAGGTGCGGTTCGCCACAAGCGATACCCCTCGGGACCGCTGATGTCACGGCCGAAAGACTCTCGCCGACCCTCAGCCAAGAGCCCACCGCTGGAAGGAAGCCCGGCGGTGCTTCTCCTCATCGTCCTGGCCGCTGTCGTGGCCGGCGGTGTTCTGTGGCTCATGGGAATCCAGGGTGCGGCTGACGTCGCGTGGGCCACAGCGGTCGTGCTGGCGCTGATCCCTCTGAGCATCTCGGTAGTGCGCGACCTGCTTCAGCGCGAAACGGGGGTGGATCTCATCGCCCTCCTCGCGATGGCGGGATCGCTGATCCTCGGCCAGTACCTGGCCGGGGCGGTGGTCGGCCTGATGCTGTCCGGCGGTCAAGCCCTCGAGCGCTACGCAAGCTCCCGCGCCCGCCGCGAGCTGTCCGCCCTTCTCGCGAGAGCCCCACAGGTCGTGCATCGTTACGAGCACGGCTTCCTGACCGCGGCGGGCATCGCGGAGGTCAGGAAAGGCGACCTGCTGCTGGTGAAACCGGGCGAGGTGGTGCCCGTCGACGGTGTGATCACCTCGCCGTCCGCCGTGCTGGACGAGTCTGCGCTGACAGGCGAGTCAAGGCCGGCGGAGCGCCTGGTGGGTGACACGGTTCGAAGCGGCGTGGTGAATGCGGATGCGCCGTTCGACATGTGCGCCCTGACGACCGCCGAACAGAGCACCTACGCGGGCATCGTGCGCCTGGTGCGCGACGCCCAGGAATCGAAGGCCCCGTTTGTGCGGCTGGCCGATCGATATGCGATGTGGTTCCTGCCACTGACCCTTGGGGTCGCGCTGCTTGCGTGGGGAGTCTCGGGCAACCCGGTGCGGGCCCTGGCCGTGCTCGTGGTGGCTACGCCTTGTCCGTTGATCCTGGCCGCGCCGGTGGCGATCGTGGCGGGCATCTCCCGGGCCGCCAGCCGAGGGATCATCGTCAAGGGGGGCGGAGCCCTGGAGACCCTGGGTCGCGCCCGGACGCTGGTCTTCGACAAGACCGGCACGCTCACGTCGGGTTCCCCGCGGGTCACGTCGATCGAAACGTTCGGCGTGGTCAAGCCGGACGAGATGCTGCGGCTCGCGGCGTCGCTGGACCAGGTTTCGCTGCACGTCTTCGCGGGCGGCATCGTCTCCGCCGCGACAGCAAGACGGCTGGAGCTCGAGATTCCAACCGACGTACGCGAGCATGGCGGCAAGGGAATCGAGGGCGCGGTGTCGGGTCATCGTGTCGCGCTCGGCCAGGCGCGTTGGCTTGCCGCGGGCAATCCGCTGCCAGGTGACGCGATCGAGCTCCGGAACCGGCTCGTGGCTCGCGGCGCGATGGCTGTGTTCGTCGCGGTCGACGGCGAGATCGCGGGCGCCCTGGTCATCGAAGATCCGGTGCGGGCGGACACGCCCGAGGCGCTGCGCGCTTTGCGGATGGCGGGTATCACACGGATCGTTCTCCTGAGCGGAGACCGGCCGGAGATCGCTCAGTCCGTCGGCACTTCGTTGGGTGTGGACACCGTCCTGTCCGAGCACACGCCAGAGCAGAAGGTACAGGCGGTCTTGCGCGAGCGGGCGGCGGCAGTGACCGTCATGATCGGCGACGGCGTGAACGACGCGCCGGCGCTCGCCGCCGCTGACGTCGGTATCGCCATGGGAGCCCGCGGGGCGACGGCCTCATCCGAAGCCGCGGACGCCGTGATCGTGGTCGACCGGTTGGACCGAGTCGCGGAGGCGGTGGTCATCGCCAGGCGTGCTCAACACATTGCGGTTCAGAGCGTGATCGCCGGCATGGCCCTCTCCGGGTTTGGAATGGTCCTTGCCACTTTCGGGATGCTGCCGCCGGTGGCGGGCGCCTTCTTCCAGGAGGCCGTCGACGTGGCCGTGATCCTCAACGCGCTGAGGGCCTTGACCGGGGGCGAGGTGGACACCTCGGGCCACGGACCGGCAGCCGGGCCAGATCCATCGACGAATGCCGCCAGACAGGTCCCCGTCGCGGCGGGCCGATAGGCCCTGTTACAAGGTCGCGCCGAGCGAGATGTTGGGGACGGTGAGAAGTCGATGAACTGGACCGTCGCCGAAGTCATGACCAAAGACCCGGTCACCGTTGGGCGCACAACATCTTTCAAAGCTCTCGCAAACCTCATGCGCATTCATCAGTTGAGCGCCGTCCCCGTGGTCGATTGCGATTGCGGGATTATCGGAATCGTTTCGGAGTCCGATTTGCTTGCCAAGGAAGCCAGGCCTGGGCCCGGTAAGGCAAAGGCGATGAGGGCGGCCGAATTGATGACCAGCGACCCCGTCACCACGGCGGCCGGCGCGACGCTTGCTTCCGCGGCCAGCCTCATGTTCCAGCATCACGTGCAGGTCCTGCCGGTGGTCGACGCGAGCCGGCGCCTGGTCGGCATCATCACCCGGGCGCAGGTTCTCAAGGTGTTTCTCCGTAGCGATGAGTCGATCCGCAAGGACGTCGTCAGGAGTCTCGATGAGGCTCCGGCGACCGATCGCTCGAGCTCAGAGATCGACGTGATGGACGGCGTCGTCAACGTCTACGGCGTGACTGAGGTGGACAGCCTGGCCGAGCAGATCGCTCGGCGCGTGATGGCCGTACCAGGCGTGGTGGGGATCAAATATCACCCCTGGCGCCTGACCGATACGGTCGCCGCGGAGATGGTGCCGGCCCGTGGGCGTCATGCGTGAGAGAAGGGGCACTCACAAGCTCGGCAAGCGCCTGGTCGAGGGCGTCCAGCTGAGGTCTCTTCCGCAGGTCGAGCTGCCCTGGATCACCACCTTCAATCTGCGCTGGTGGCACCACGCGGAGGAAGTGAAGGGTCGGCAGAAGAAAGGCCCGCGCGGCCAGGCCGGCATCCCGACCTGACCCTCGCCCGCTCTATCAGCGGGACCCGATGGGCGGCCTGGACGCACCCGGCTCGAGCCGGATCCTGGCGTCGACGACCACCGCGCCTGCCGCGTGAACGACGACAGGGTTGAGGTCCATCTCTGCGACTTCCGGGTGGGCCTCGACCAGGGCGCTGACCCGCAGCAGGACGTCTTCCAGGGCGGCGACGTCCGCGCGCGGAGCGCCCCGGTACCCGTCGAGCTGCGGGAAAGTCTTCAACGACCTGACCATCCGGTCCGCGTCGCCTTTCGTGATCGGGGTGATGCGGACCGCGACGTCCTTGAGCAGCTCGGTCGCGGTGCCGCCGGCCCCGCACGCCAGCACAGGTCCGAAATGCTGGTCCTGGACCACTCCGACCAGCATTTCGACACCCTCCGGCACCATCGGCTGAACCTGGAACCCGGAGACGTGGTGGCCGGCCGCTTCCAGGGCATCGGACATCTGCCTCGCGGCGCGCTCCACCTGCGACGCACCTTTGAGGCGAAGCCGGACCGCCCCCGCGTCGGACTTGTGCAGCACTCCCGTCGCGATCGCCTTTAGCGCGACCTCCTTCCCCATCGCCCTGGCTTCGCGTCCGGCTTCACCCGGTGAGCCCGCCTGGCGCGTTTCCACGAATGGGATCCCGTAGCACGCAAGGAGCTCCGAGATGGCGGGTCCGTCCATCCACCCCGCGCCGGCCGCAAGGGCTGCGGCGACGGTCGCCACCGCCCGGTCGCCATCGATGCCGCCGAACTCTTCGACCTTCTCCTCAGGCGCCGAGCGCCAAGCGCCGTAGCGCGCGACAAGGCTCAAGGCCCGCGCCGCCTCTTCAGGAAACGGGTAGTGCGGAATCCGGGCGCCGCCTGCTTCGATGACGCGCGGCGCGGCTTGCTTCGACATGAACACACTGAGCACCGGGATCGCGCGGGGCAGGGCATGGGCGGCACGATGGATCGCCCGCACCACCTCGGTCCCTTTCGTGATCAGCGGCGGAGTGAAGATCACGATGATGGCGTCAATCTCTTCACAAGCGGCCAGGAGCAGGATCGCCCGCTCGTAGTCCTGGCCGTTGGCGGCGGCCAGCATGTCGATCGGGTTGGCGGTTGACCCCGCGGCAGGCATGGACGCGGCGAGCGTCTTGCGCACCGCCTCAGGAAGCTGAGGCACGATGAGCCCGCCCGCTTCGCATGCGTCGGCGCAGAGAATCGCCGGACCGCCCGCGTTGGTCAGAATGGCGACTCGCTTGCCGGTCGGAAGTGGCTGGCTGCCCAGCAGAAGGGCGGCATCGAACAGCTCTGCCAGCGTGTCGGTACGGATCACGCCCGCCTGCTGAAACAGCGCGTCGACCGTGATGTCGGAACCGGATAGAAGCGCACCTGTGTGAGACGACGTCGCCCTGTTTCCGGCCACCGTGCGACCGCCCTTCACGGCCAGGATCGGCTTGGACCGGCTCACGCGCCGCGCTACGCGCGCGAACTTGCGCGGATTTCCGAATGACTCGAGGTACAGCATGATCACGTCCGTCTGGGCGTCTCCCTCCCAGTACTGGATGAAGTCGTTACCGGACAGGTCGGCCTTGTTGCCCACCGACACGAAGGATGAGAGCCCCGACCCCAGGGCCTGCGCGCGAGCCATCACCGCCAGCCCGAGGCCACCACTCTGGGACAGGAATCCGATTCGGCCCGCGACCGGGCGGTCAGGGGCGAACGTGGCGTCGAGCGCAACGTCGGGCGCGGTGTTGATCACGCCCATGCAGTTCGGGCCCACCAGCCGCATGCCGGCCTGGCGGCAGATCTCGACCAGCTCGCGCTGAAGAGCGACGCCCTCGGGCCCTGCCTCACCAAACCCCGCCGAGATCACGACCAACCCGCGCACGCCTTTCTGCGCGCACTCGTGCGCGACCTTCGTGACAACCGCGGCGGGAACCGTGACCACCGCCATCTCCACGTCGCCAGGAATCGCCAGCACCGATGGGAAGGCGCGAACTCCCTCGATCTCGGTCGCCGCGGGGTTGACCGGGTACAGAGGACCGTGGAATCCGTACGCGACGAGGTTGTGCACGACGGCCGCGCCGATGCTGCCCTCCTGCCGCGAGGCGCCGATCACAGCTACGGACCGCGGCGCCAGCAAATGGGTCACGGCGGCCACCGCGGCCAGCCGTTCGCGATCCTCGAACTGGCGGATTCCATCGGGTCCGATCCTGGTCGGAAGGTCAGCGTGGACCTCGCCGGGCTCAGACCGTGCGTGCACCGGAAACCCGCTCTCGCGGAGCATTTGCAGCATCCGGTGGTTCTCCGGCCGGACCACGGCCTCGAACATCTCGAACCCAGCGGCGGCTGCCGCCTCCGCCAGCTGCCCGAGCAGGATCGTGCCGAGGCCCCGACCCTGGTAAGCATCGGCGACCGCGAGGGCCATCTCGGCCTTTCGCGGCGCGATCTCGACATACATGGCGTGTCCAACGATCTGGGCCGGCGCGCCCGCAACGGCCACGAGGCCGTAGCTGGATGTGTAGTTGACATTGACCATCCTCTGGATCGAGGAGTTCGCGTTGACGACAGCCGCGAAGAAGCGGAAGACACGCGATTCCAGCGACAGGTTCGCGAAAAAGCGTCCGAGCTCGGCGGCATCGTCGCCCCGAACCGGTCTGATGGTCAGCGTCGACCCATCGCGCAGGACGACTGTCGCCTCGCGGTGGGCCGGATAGGCCGCCGTCACGGAATCAGCATGCATGTTTGGCAAAGCCGTTCTACACCGGGCGCATCAGGCTCGCCGCCGCGCTCCAAGGCCCGGGACGCGGTGGGCAATGGAAGCCAGGCCCCCACCCTGGCGCTTTGCCGTGTAAAGCGCGAGATCGGCGTGGCGCATCAGCGCGTCCGCGTTCTGGCCATCGATCGGGAAGAATGCGATGCCCGCCGAAACCCCCACCTCCACCCGCTTGCCGTCCACCGGGTAGGCTCGCACGACCGAGTGCAGCAGCATCCGGACCTTGCGCACAGCAGCCGGCACACCGCTGACGCCGGGCAGGATCCACGCGAACTCGTCGCCGCCAATCCGGGCCACGGTGTCGGTGGATCGAACTCCTGCCTGGAGCTGCGCCGCGACCTCTTTGAGGACGTGATCGCCCGCGACATGGCCAAACGCGTCGTTGACGGCTTTGAAGCCGTCGAGGTCGAGCATCGCGACGGCGGTTGGCCGGCGGTCCCGTTTGAACCCAAGCATCGCCTGATGGAGGCGATCAAAAAAGAGCGCGCGATTGGCAAGACCGGTCAGGGGATCGTGAAGCGCCCTGTGTTTGAGGTCGTTCTCCATCCTTATCCGTTCGGTCGCATCCCGGATCGTCGCGACCGTATGGTGGCTGCCGGGCCGCCCGATCGGACCGAGCGCGATATCGGCGATGAGCTCGGAGCCGTTCTTCCTTTTCAAGCGGAAGTCGCGATCGGCAGGGCCCATGGCCCTTGGCTTTGGCTGCGCCGTGTAGCCGATTCGTTCGTCTCGGTGCATCGCCCGGAGGCTCGCCGGCACGAGCAGCTCGACCGGGCGCCGCAACAGCTCGCCGCGCCGGTACCCGGTCAGCCGTTCGGCCTGCCGGTTTGCGTATACGATGCGGCCGGCCTCGTCCACGACCACGACGCCGTCTGGAAGCCACTCGAGCACGTCCGTCTCCCACTGCGACGGCGCTCCGCCGACCCGGCCCACCGCTCGAGACCCGTGCTGAGCCACAGCAACTATTGAACGACTCAGTGCGTCAAGGACGCCACCGCACCGTTGGGGGTCGGCGGCTTCGCGATCGCGGTCCTGACCACCAGGACCGGTAGCACCGCCATCTGCATGACCTTGTGCGTGACGCTGCCCAGCATCATGCCCTGGACATCGGACAGGCCCCGCGAGCCCATCACGATGAGGTCGATGCCGTTCGCCTCCGCGGTTTCCACGATGGCTTTCGCGACGTGCCCGGCGGCCACGTCAACGAGCTGCCCGTGTGCGACCACGCCCGCGTCGTGCAGCTTCTTGACGGCGTCGGCAACCAGCGCGGTGGCCCCGGCAGGCGTTTCGAGCGTGTAAGTGACGGCCCGACCTCGGTCGTGCTCGCTCGCATGAAAAACGAGAATCTCGCCGTCGAACTTCTTGGCCATCTCGACCCCTGCAGGAAGAGCGTCCTGCGAGTACGAGGAACCGTCGATCGCGACCAGAATGTGCTGGAACATTTCACGCCTCCTTGGCTGAATGTCCCGAGTGTCATCTCGCACCCGCAAGGGGGTAAGGGCCGGGGTCCCTATCCCGGTAGGGCCTTCAGGCCCTGTTGACACTTATCGGCCGCAGGTTCAAATTGACGCTCAAAGGTTATTAAAAGGAGAAACGTATGGACACACCGGCGACTTACTTCCATTGGGGGTTCATTCTCATTTCCGTGCCGAACCTGCTCGTGATCGTCGGCATGATCGTGCTTTTCGCGATCGCGCTCATCGCACCGTTCCCGCACGCTGGGGAGGGTGACGATGTCGGCACCAAGTAGCGTCGGAGGCAGCACGCCGGGGAAGCCAGAGAGCTGGACGGTGCGTCTCCGCCAGGGGATCGACCGCCACCTCCCCATGGACCACCTTCTCCCCGACCGGCAGCCTTACTACGTCGGTTCCTGGGTTTACGTGTTCGGCGTCGTCACGATCGCAGCGCTGTTCTGGGTGATCTTGAGCGGCGTCATCCTCTCGTTCATGGGACCCCAGTGGTGGCACGACTCCGGCGTAGGCCGCTTCGTCAACAGCCTCCACTTCTGGTCGGTCCAGCTGTTTTTCTTCTTCATGGTCCTTCACCTCTGGGGGCAGTACTTCATGGCCGGCTGGCGCAAGGGTCGCGCGGCCACCTGGATGATCGGCGTGGTGATCTTCGGGATCAGCATCCTCACCGCGTTCACCGGCTACCTGTCTCAGCAGAACTTCGCGTCGCAGTTCGTCGCGATCAATGCGAAGGACGCGATGAACGGAGCCGGCATCGGAGCATTTTTCAATGTTTTGAACTTCGGGCAAATGTATGGGCTGCACGTGATGCTGCTGCCAATCGGGGTGACCTTCCTCGTGGTCGCCCACATCGTCATGGTGCGCTCACGTGGCGTCGTGAAACCGATCGACGCCGAGGGAGGTGCTAAGTCATGAAGGGGATGGGCGCAACCCAGGAGGAGTACTACCGAGGCGTCCGCATGGAGAGCTACGACCTCGTGAAGGAGCTGGTCATAGCGCTTGGAGCTGTCGGCGTGCTTGCACTGATCGGCGCCGCCATCTTTTCATCGCCCGACCTAGCGCCGGTGACGATCGCAAATTGGGCACAGAGCGACCCGGTGGACTTCGTGACGACGGCTTCCGGCGAGCTCGCGAGCGCGACGACGAGCGCTGGTTACGGCGCACCCTACAACGCCGCCGGCCCTGGGCAGAGCTGGGGGCCGATCGCCCCGCAGAAGTGGTTCGGAGTCCGCATCCTGATCGATTCGGCCAACGCCTTTGTGATTCAACCCCTGCAGCGGGCAAGCTTCAGCAACACGGATCTCGGAACTGCGCTCGCCGCCTGGCAGAACGCCAGCTCGGACCAGCAGGGCACGTGGCTGGACGCCTACACCAAAGCGCTTGCCAACGCCACCGTCACGGACGGCGGTGTGGTCGTTGCCACTGGCGACTATGGCCCCCTGCCGGTCATGATGTCGAACCTGCTGGGAGTCGCACAGTCAGGCGGCCTCGATGGGCTGCTCACGATCAATGGGCGCTTCTACCAGACCGACTACACGCAGCCGCTGCTCTTCATGGGCGACGGCGAATACCTGTCCGGACTTGCCGACCAGGCCCACCTGACGGGAAGCCTGTGGGGAATGATGAACGAGACCGGCAGCTACCCCGGACAGACGTGGTTGTGGCTCTACACGATGTGGTACCAGGTGTTTCCGTTCAACAGCGACACCGGGATCATCGGCCTGAATGCGGGGAACGCAGACCTGGGGATCATCCTCCTCATGACGCTTCTCACCGCGGCCCTGGCCCTCGTGCCGTTCACTCCAATCCTGCGCGACATTCCGCGCTGGATACCCATCCACCGGCTGATCTGGCGCCAGTACTACGCCCCGCGCAAGGCAGCCGCCCGCCCCTAGTCAGCTCAAATTCACAAAGCACCAGAGGGCCGCGCAAGCGGCCCTCTCCTTTTGGGGCCTGCCCACGTGGACAATGATCGGCGGGGTTCACTTGCCTGAGATTTCGAAAGCGCGGGCGATGGTACTCGAGCAACCGCACTCGCGCCTGCTCCTGAAAGAAGTCTCGGTGCCGGCGCCCGGCCCGGGTCAGGTGCTTCTGAAGGTTCGCGCCTGCGGGATCTGCCGGACCGACCTGCACCTGGTCGACGGCGAGCTCCCCGAACCGAAGCTTCCGATCGTGCCCGGCCACCAGATCGTGGGAGTCGTGATGGAGGCCGGCGCCGGCGTGGAGCGGCCGCGTGTGGGCGACCGGGTCGGCGTCCCATGGCTGGGATGGACCTGCGGCGAGTGCGTCTACTGTCGTACCGGACGCGAGAACCTTTGCGACCGCGCCCGCTTCACCGGCTACCAGATCGATGGGGGCTACGCCGACTACACGACTGCCGACAGCCGGTTTTGCTTTCCGATTCCGGAAGGCTACCCGGACCTGCACGCGGCGCCTCTGCTCTGCGCGGGGCTCATCGGCTACCGCTGCCTGCAGATGGCAGGCGAAGCTCGGAGACTTGGCATCTACGGTTTTGGCTCAGCGGGGCACATCCTGATCCAGGTCGCTCGTCATCGGGGGCAGAGCGTTTATGCGTTCACGCGCCCCGGTGACGAAGAGGCGCAGTCCTTTGCCCGTGAGCTGGGCGCCGACTGGGTCGGCCCATCGGACGCTCTGCCGCCCGAGCCGCTCGACGCGGCGATCATCTTCGCGCCGGCCGGTGAGCTTGTGCCCGCGGCTCTTCGGGCGGTCGCCAAGGGTGGCACCGTGGTGTGTGGCGGGATCCACATGTCGGACATCCCGAGCTTTCCTTACTCGATCCTCTGGGGTGAGCGGGTCCTGCGGTCGGTGGCCAACCTCACGCGCGCAGACGGTGAGGAATTTCTACGGCTGGCGCCAACCATCCCGGTCCGGAGCCAGGTTCGCGTCTATCCGCTAGAGCAGGCGAACGAAGCGCTGGACGACCTCCGCGAAGGCCGCCTGCGCGGCAGCGGAGTGGTGTCTCTGGTCTGAGCCGCCGCGCGGACGCTACTTGGCCGTGGGCTTCTGCCGGAGGGCCTTGTCCAGCTCGTCGCCCACCTCGCGAAACGTCCCTGCCAGCGCAGCGCCAAACGATCGCGCCGCCTGCTTCGTGCTGGCCCGCACCTCGGGATCGCTGGCCGCGACGTCCAGCGAGGCGAAGAACTTCTCGGTGGCCTTCCCGATTTGCCGCATGGCGCTGTTGATCTCCGCCGCCTTCGTGTCGTCGTCCGCGTCCTTGTAATGGCGGTGCAGGTCCGACGCCAGCGATTTCATGTCGGCCTGGAATCGAGTCCAGGCGTCCTTGGTGTTGGTATCCGTCATTGGCTCTACCTCCTGGTGCTCCCCAGGTTACACGTGCTCTCTGATCGCAACAGGTGCGCAACGACCCTTGCTTTCCGGGCCGGTCGCCTCGCGCGGTTTGGCCCCGCCCGTCTCATCTTTGAGGGTGGAGGTAGAAGAAATGTCCCACTGGAAGACTCGCATCGCGCTGCTTGTGCTGGATTCCGTTCTTGCGGTGAGCGCGATTGTGAGCGCATTCACCGTCATACCTGGACTGCCCCGCGAGTGGATCGCCGGCAGCGTCTTTCCCGACTACACGGTGCCCGCTCTCGCCCTGGGGGTGCTGGTGGGCGGAACCGCGCTCATCGCAGCTTTGGCGGTGATCTTCCGGCCCGTGCTCGGGGCGGCGGCCGCGATGGTGTCCGCGGTCATGATCATCGGCTTCGAGCTGGTGGAGATTGCTGCAGTCGGCTTCTCGCCGGTCACCTATGGCATGGACAAGCCGCAGTCGTGGCTGCAGGTCGCCTACCTGGCCCTGGGCGCGGTGATCGCATTCCTGGGCGCCGGGCTGTGGCGAGCGCCGGGCGGGCGGAGGCCGAGCATCGGAACCTCCCGCCAGGCGCGGCAACCAGGCCTGCTGTGAGTAGGCTTTATAAATGAGCGAGGAGCAGACCGGCAGGCCACGCAGTCGGTATCGCAACCGGGGCTGTGGGTGCGGCGGCGGCCTTTTCTTTTTCGTTCTTACCGTGGGCGTCGTCTTGAGCCTGTTCAACGTCGGCATCGGAATCGGGGCGTCGGTGCGAATCCCTTTCACCGAGAGCAACCTGACCATCGCCGGCGTTGTGGGCGCGAAGAGCAAGGCCGTCGCGGCGATGCCCAGCTACACCGACGGACGGCTGGGCGGGAACCAGAACTTGTTCAACAACTCGACGACCATGACCATCGGGCCGGCCGAGGGCGCGGCACTGGTCATCATCGGAAAGCAGGACGACGCGCCGGCTCTCGACCTGCACCTCGATATTCGCTAGCTCATCCCCTGTGAGAGTGGGAGGCGTAGAGCCCCTCGACCTGGTTGTTGAAGTGCTCGAGGATGGCGCGCCGCTTCTTCTTCAAGGTTGGTGTCAGCTCGCCTTCGGCCTCGGTGAAATCGCGAGGGAGCAGGGCAAAGTACTTGACGCTCTCAAAGCTCGCCTGGCCCTTGTTCACCTCGTCGAGGATCTTTGAGAAGCGCGCGCGAAGATCGGCGTCGTTCACCAGGCTCGAGGGCTCACCCTGCAGCCCCAGGTCCGCTCGCAGCGCTTCCCAATCGGGCACGATCAAGGCAACGACGTATGGCCTCTCGTCGCCCACCACCAACGACGCCTTGACGTAGCGCTCGCTCTCGAGCTGCGATTCGATTGGGAGCGGAGCGACGTACTTACCGCCAGAGGTCTTGATCAGGTCCTTCTTTCGATCGGTGATCGTGAGGAAGCCGTCGCTGTCGAGGAACCCCATGTCGCCGGTCTTCAGCCAGCCGTCGCTGATCATCTCGGCAGTGGCCTCCGGCCTGTTTTTGTAGCCAAGCATCACGCCAGGGCCCTTCACCAGGATCTCACCGTCCGCTGCGATGCGGATCTTCGTGCCTGGGAGAGCCTTCCCCACCGTTCGGTACCGATGCTCTTCCTCGGTGTTCGAGGTGACGCCAGAGGTTGTTTCGGTCAATCCCCAGCCCTGCAGGATCTTCACACCGATCGACCAGAAGAACTCCTCCACCTTCTCGTTGAGCGGTGCGCCCCCGCTGATGAAGAAGCGCAGCCGCCCCCCGGTCAGGCGCCGGCGGAGGGATCCCAGGACGAGGCGGTCAGCGATCCGGACGCGCAGCCGCAGCCAGGGGCCGGGGTTACCGTGAAGGCGCTCAGCTCCGATGCCGAGAGCCCAGCTGAAGATGGCGCGCTTGTAGACAGGCTGGTTGCGCACCTGGTCGAAAACGGCCTCGTATACCTTCTCGAACACTCGCGGCACGCCGAGCATCACGGTCGGCCGTGAGGCCTGGATGTCTTCGACCAGCGTGTCCATGCCGCGAGCGAGCCAGAACGAGCTGCCCGCCATCGTCTCGACGAAGATCCCGTCCACCCGCTCCAGCACGTGGGAGTAGGGCAGATACGACAGCAGGCGGTCTTCCGGTCCGATACGGAACGCTTGCAGCGCGCTCTTGCCCATCTCCACGAAATGCCGGTGCGTGAGCTCTACGCCCTTGGGTTCGCCCGTCGTGCCGGAGGTGTAGACCACTGTGGCGACAGCGTCCGGCCGCAGAGCCGCGAGCCGGACGGCGAGCTCACTCGCGAGCCCAGGGCCCGGAGCGTTTTCAACCCACGCGGCGATGTCGCCGTCGATCGTGAAGACGCGGTTTGGGTGGCTGAGCCCGCCCAGCTTGGCGGCCTGCTCGGCGTTCGACGCGATGGCCAGCTCGGCCCGAACATCTTCGGCGATATAGCCGGCGACGCGCGGAGCAAGGCTTGGATAGATGGGAACAGTGACGCCGCCCGCCGCCAGGATGGCGAGGTCGCAGTAAAGCCACTCGAGGCGGTTCTCGGACAGCAGCGCGACATGGTCGCCGGGCTTCAAGCCGGCCGCGATCAAACCGCAAGCGACCCGCACCGCACGCTCGGCGGTCTTGTTCCAGCTGAGGCTCTGCCACGAACCGTCGCGGAAGTAGCGCAGGTACTCGCGCGGGCCAAGCCTGGCAGCCCGCTCGAAGAAGACCCCCGGGATCGTCTGTGCGATTTGCGACGCCGCGCTTGATGCCGGCTCGACCACGGATGAAGTCGTAGAACTCATGCTCTGCCCTCCTTGATCGAGACTGAGGCTGTGGGGTGACCGAGGTCACGGCCGAACGGCCCTCTCTCTCAGGCTGACAGGCCCTGGTCTCGATGGTCCGCCTGGTGGACCGTTGTCTTGATGGCAGCACCCCCGCGCACAGCGCTGGTTCTCGGCGGTGGAGGGCTCGTCGGCGGGGCATGGATGGTCGGCGTCCTGCAAGCGATCGCGACCGAGACCGGCTGGGACCCTGGGAGCGCCGACTATGTGATCGGTACGTCTGCCGGCTCGATGGTCGGAGGGATGCTCGCGGCCGCGGTTCCGCCGTGGTTGCTCATGGCGTACGGGTCGGGCGAAGCGCTCGAGGGGCTGCCAGGCCTGGGCGGATCGCGATCCAACCGCTTCGGGGCGAGCCTCCAGATCCACTGGACCTTTCCGCGGCCCGTTCTCGCATCGCCCGAGCTTGCGCTGCGCAGCCTGCGCGAGCCGTTCAAGTACGGACCCGCCGGCATCGTCGCATGGCTGCCGCAGGGCATGATCTCGACAGAGCCGCTGAAAACGGTCGTCCGGCAGGTGGTGCCCCAAGGCTGGGCGGCGCATCCGAACCTGTGGGTCGTCGCGATCGACTACGACACCGGCGAACGGGTCGTGTTTGGGCGGCAGGGATCCCCGAACGTGGACCTGGCGGACGCCGTCGCCGCGTCGTGCGCGATCCCCGGCTTCTATCACCCAGTCGACCTCCAGGGCAGGAGATACATCGACGGCGGGATGTACTCGCCGACGAACCTGGACCTGGCGGCCGGAGCCGACGCGGAACTGGTCATATGCCTGAATCCGATGTCTTCACGGCACCGCGGCGGCCTCCTCCAACCATCCGGTCCGATCGCCGCCTTCTTCAGGGGCGACAACCGGCGCCTCGTCGACCGCGAGGTCCTCGCCCTCAGGCGGAAAGGCAAGCAAGTCCTGCTCCTCGAGCCGCAGGCAGACGACCTTCGCGCGATGGGATTCAACTACATGAGCAGAAGGACGCCGGGCCGGGTCCTCGCGTGCGCCGTCAGAACGGCGACCGCCTCGCTGCGTGGAAGCAAGCTGGGCGCAGACCTCTCCTCCTTACCCCGCGGTCGGGCTGATCGCCTGAGCCGGCCCGACACGAAGCCGTCCAGCTGGCCCCCGAAGCTGTTTCCACCGGGTCTGCAGGTGGCTTAGGCCACCAACGCCGGCACCAGCCCATCCCATTCCGCGCTGATTCCGCGCATCAGGGTGTCGGTGTCCGAGGCCTCGACTGCCAGGTTCGTCAGATCCACGAGGCTGAGCCGTTCGACCTGGGTATTCACCAGCTGTCACCAGGTTCCCTGAGCTTCTCGAGCTCGGTCACGACTCCCCGAGTGATCTCGTATGGGTCCGCGACCAGGTTGCGATCGGACACGACGCCGACCGTGATCTCACCGGCGTAGCTGTAGATGCTCACCCCGAGCCCCAACCCGCCCGACTGGGGCTCCCAGAACGTCATCTGCCGGATTGGCGATCCCGCCAGGTAGATCCGCTTCGCGGGACCGATCACGTTGGTGAGCACCAGGCTCGCCTTTCGCGCATAAAAGGCGGAAGCAATCTGCTCGACTGGCTTGGGTAGAAGGCCCAGGGATTGCACCAGCAACCAGCCGACCGCCGGTTCCAGAGACGCCTTGATGCGGTCCATCTCGATCTTGACCCTCATCAGGCGCTCTCGCGCGTCGGTCACGCCGACCGGCAGCTCGAGGTAGACCAGGCTGGATCGGTTCCCCGACATCGCCATGTCGTCCGCCGCTCGCATGCTCACCGGCACCATCGCCCGGATCCGGAGCCCGCACGTGTCCTCTCCCCTGTCGCGGAGATGGTTGCCGAGCGCCCCGGCGATCAAGCTGACGACCACGTCGTTCACGGTCGTGCCAGAGGCTTGCGCCATCCGTTTGACCTCGATCAGCGGCAGCGGATCGCTCCACGCGACTCCCTTGAGCAGCGTGAGCCCGCCGCGCAGCGAGGTCGGAGGGTCCGGGTCGAACAGGGTCAGGCGGGCCAGGGTCCCCGCGGCCTGGACTCCCTGGCGGACCATGGCCGGAAGGTTGGGGACGTGGGGCATCCGGGGGGCGGCACGCCGCCGCCCGCTGACGCGGCGTGGGCGCCGAAGCGGCTTCTCCCAGGCCCCGGCCGAGTCGTCCGTGAGCGACAGCAGCATGCGGACCATCGCCTGGCCGTCACCCAGCGCGTGGTGAAAGCGGGTGACCAGAGCACCACCTCTGCCCGGCCCGTCCACGACGTGCACGTCCCACAGAGGACGGCCGGGATCGAGCTGCCGGCCCGCGAGGCGCCCAACGTAAGCGGCCAGCGCTTTCAGCCCGCCGGGAGCGGCCAGGGCGGTGCGGTGAATGTGTGCCGCAAGGTCGAAGTCGCGCGCGGCCGACCAGCGCCGGCCGGCGAGGGGGTTCAACGGGGTCGTGATCACCTGCGACAGGCGCGGATGGAGCTCAATCCGTTGCGAAAGCATCGTCTTGAACCGATCAACGTTCAGCGGCTCGTCGAAAAGGGCCAGCGACGTCACGACGAAGTGGTTGGTCGGCTCGTCGGCGTGAAGCCACGCGAGGTCCGCCCGCGACAGCACCTCCTCGCGCACGGTCTCCGGCAGCGTGGCGAGAGTGCTCATCCCAACCAGATCGTGCCCACGCGGGCCCGACCTCGCACAGAGCCGTAAGACTCAGCCTTGGAGGGTCTGTCGGTTCTGTCCGGCTGCCACCCCGACGATTACCGTCGAGGCGTGGCTGCGCAAGCCGAGCTCACAGCTCTCGAAGCTTCTTTTCTGGCGATCGAACGTCCAGGCCTTCCCATGCATGTGGCCGGGGTGGTGGTGTTCGACGCATCGAGCTCGGCGGGCGGTCCATTGACGCTGTGGGACCTCCGACGCCTGGTGAAATCCCGACTGCTGCGCCTGCCGAAGTTCCGGCAATGTGTAACGCCGGGGTGGCTGGGGCTTCTGAGACCGCGTTGGAGCGAGGTCGCCGCGCTCAACGTGAATGCGCACCTGTTTCACCATCGCCTGGGGTCGCGTGGGACGACGCCGCACCTGGCCGACCTGTGTGCGTCGATACATGAGGAGCTGCTGCCGCGCGACCGCCCACTGTGGCAGATGCACCTGATCGACGGCCTCGGGGGCGGGCGGCAAGCGCTCATCGTCAAGACACACCACTGCATGACCGACGGCATTGCGGGAATCCAGATCGCCGAGGCCCTTTTCGACCAGACGCTTCCTCGGCGCCAGTTGAAGCACCCCGGGCTCCCACCGCTTCGATTCGCGGAGCACGGCGGTCCCACGGTCATCGGGCTCGCCCAGGCCCTGCTCGGGGTGGCCTTCACCGCCGCCGGCGGCCCGCTGGCCCTCATGGGCCCCTTCAACGGTCGTGTCGGCGGAGAGCGAGCGTTCGCCACAGCGACGTTTCCAATCGGCGTCATCCGCCAGCTGAAGCGACGGTTGGGCGGAAGCGTGGACGACGTGTTGCTTGCCGTGGTCGCGGCGGGCATCGCGCGCCAGCTGACCCGCCAGCGCTACCCGGACATGCCGCATGCGCTGCGGGCGATGCTCCCGGTCTCGACGAGGCCCTCCGCGGACGGATCGCAGCTCGGAAACCAGGTGAGCGCCGTATTCATCGACCTCCCTCTCGACACCAGCGACCTTCCCACACTGGTGCGGCGGATCGCCACGGCCAAGTCAAACCTCCGAAGCGCCCACGCGGCCGCCGGCATGTCGATGCTGATCGAGGCGGCCGGGCTCTTGCCCAGCCCGCTGCACTCCGTGGTCGCGCGCCTGGCGAGCTCGCTGCCGGCCTTCAACCTGGTCGTGTCGGACGTCCCCGGCCCTGACGAGCCGCTGTTCATCCTGGGTCGCCGGATCCTGGCGGCCTATCCGATGATTCCTCTTTCTGGTTCAGCCGGGCTGTCGGTGGCCGTGGTGAGCCTCGCCGGGCAGATCGGTGTGGGCATCGTCGCCGACCCTAACCTGGTTCCCAGTCCGCAGCGGCTGGCCGCTGAGATGGAGGCCGTGGTCAGAGGCTTCGAGAGGTCGCAGCTGCCACGCGCTTCATCACCCAGAGCGCAAGGGGTGCACCGTCGCGCAGCCTGACCTGCGCCCTCAAGCGGCCGGCAGGCTCCTCGCCAGAAAGTCGAGAACGGTTCGCTCGTAGGTCGCGTTGTCGGTGTTGTAGGCGCCCACGTGGCCTGCACCTGGGACCATGAGGAGCTGCTTGGGTCCGGGCGCCGCCTGGAAGATGGCCATGCCTTCGGAGGGCGGAACGATGGTGTCAGCCCCACCGATGATTGCGAGCAGAGGCTTCTCGAGAGCCGCGGCCGCCACAACCGGCTGCACGTTCCAGAGCGACGTCCCGATGTCGGCCTGCCCGAAAGCCAGCAGAGGGGCGGCCCACGGAAGGTCGGGAAGACGGGTGACCTCGCTGAAGCGGGCCATGAAAACGTCGCCGACCGAGCTGAAGGCGCTGTCCTCGACGACAGCGCGCACATCCGGGTCGACGGCGCCCGTTTCGAGAGCGATCGCCCCGCCCAGCGAATAGCCGAAGAGGGCGATCGGTCCGGCGTCCAGTGATCTGGCTTCGGCGACCGCCGCCCGAGCATCCTCTGATTCGCGATATCCCATCGTCGTCCCGTTTCCGTCTGACAAACCGTGTCCCCGAAGATCGAAAACGAGCAGGTTGTAACCGGCCTGGTGCAGGTAGCCCGCCTTGTCGAGCGGCTCCCGGCGGCTGTTGGACAGGCCGTGGACCATCACGATCGTCTGGTGGCGCTCACCGGGGATCCACCAGCCCCGCAGAGTCAGGCCGTCGCGCGTTTTGAAGCTCACATCGCGGTATGCCATTCCTCGGGCTGCAGGCGTCGGACCGACGTCTCGGCGCATCGGATGAAGGGTGGTCCAGCCTGCGATCAAGCTGGCCATCAGCCAGAACCCCAGGATGGCGATGAGCAGCCGGAGGCCAAACCGGGCCGGGAGCGACAGTCCGGTCGCTGAGGGATTGGGGAGGGCGCTTCGCGACATGCTGTGGGCGGACATGTTACGAAGATCGGGCGGGTCATATGACGCAGTGCGGCAGAGCACGGCGCCGGCGCCGGATCTTGGGGCGCCGGCGAAGCGCGGCTAGTCCGTGCCCGTCGCGGCCACCGCGCCGATCGCCAGAAGATCGCCTTTCGACACCATCCCGATCGCCAAACCACGCTCGATCACCGGCAGGTGCCCAATTCGGTGCTCCACCATGCGACGCGCGGCGATCCCTCCATCGTCGCCAGGACTGACCGTGATGGCCCCTTCGGTCATGTATTCATCGACCGGTGTCACCGCCAGCGTCGCTTCTTCGGCGATCGCGGCCACCAGGTCTGCCTCGCTGATCACACCGACAAGCGCGCCTTCGTCCAGAACGGCGAGGGCGCCCACGTGATTGCGCGCCATCTTCTGAGCAGCTTCGAACAACGTGTCGGTCGCCTCGGCGCTGATCAGATGCATGTTGCAGAGACTCTCAACTTTCATTTCTTGTTTCATTTCTTGCCATCTCCCCTGTGAATTCCAGGCCCAGCTTGATGCGAACCTGTCGGGGCGTCACGGGCCAGGCGGCCTGAAGCGCAAGGGACTGATGTCATGCCCGCCGTTGGAGTCTGCTTTGTTTCGCCGGGGCGGTCGCGGGGTAATACTTTTACTCGTGCTTCGCATCCCCTGGCTCCGCGCGGCCGGTCTGGCCGCAGTGGCGGCTCCCGTGATGATGTGGTCCGAGTTCCTCACGATGGGGACCTTGCGCCACGGCTACAACCTCCTGACCAGGCCGTTCAGCGACCTCGCGACCCGCGGCACCCCGCACGCGGATCTCTTCACGCTTGGCTTCTTCTTCGTGCCTGGCCTGCTCACGATCGCGTTGGGCGTCGGGCTCTGGTCCGCGATCAAGGACTCTGCGGCGTGGCGCGCCGGCGCTCTGCTGGTGGTCGCCACGGGAGTGTTCCAGATCGCCGTCGGAGCCTTCCCGCAGGACCCCAACTCATGGATCGCCGGCGCATTGCACGGCACGATGGCTCAGATCTGCTTTGCGATCGCAAGCGTGGCGCCGCTTGTCTTGTTTGCCGGGTCCCGCAGCCACGTTCACCTCGGGCCGCCCCGCCGCCTGTGGCTGGCCGCAGGCCTGGGTGCTTTCGCCATCGAGGCGCTGGCTATCGCGCTTCATGCCGTGACCAGGTACCCCGACGGATTCTTTCAGAGACCATTCACCCTCGTGCTGACGATCTGGTTCCTTACGACCGGCGTGTGGCTGCTGAGAGGCCGTAAGTTCGAGGGTCTTTCGGTCCCTGCCTAGCCGTCCCCAGGGACGCACACTCGGGGGGAGTTGAGCAAGGAACGGATCCACTACCTCGATTGGCTCAAGGTGCTGATCGTCTACGGCATCGTCGTTTTCCACGTCGCGCTGGTGTTCTCGATCGGTTCCTGGCTCATTTCGAACCACGAGCGCAGCATCGTCCTCAGCGCTTTCGCCGGCTTCTGCTTTCCCTGGGGCATTCCAGCGATGTTCCTGATCGCTGGTGCGGACGCCTGGTTCGGGCTTCGCTCCCGTTCCCTGGCGGACTTCCTGCGGGGACGCTTTTCCCGCCTAGTCGTGCCGCTGGTTCCCGGCCTGCTGGTCCTTTCTCCGCTGCAGCGCTTCATAGCAAGCTCCAATCCCCCGCCCTCGATCGCCACCTTCGGAGCTTTCTACGTGGGCTTCTTTCGCAACTTTCACTTCAGCTGGTCGCTGCAGTTCATCAGCCAGTACTGGCTGCACCTGTGGTTCCTCGCGTACCTATTTGCGATCACGTTGGCATGTGCGCCCGTGTTGGTGTGGCTGCGACGCCCCGCCGGCCGGCGCCTGACATCCTGGGTGGTCGCCCTCGCCAATCGAAGGGGTGGGCTGCTCTTGCTTGCAGCCCCGCTGGTGTTCACGCAGGTCGTTCTGCGCCCCCGGTTCTCCGGCTACCAGGACTGGGCGGATGTCGCCACCTACACGCTTGTCTTCCTCTGGGGGGCGATGTTCTTCAGCGACCGCGGCTTCGAGGCCGCGATCGTGGCGCAGATTCGCTGGCTCCTGGGTGGTGGGGTGTTCGCCATGCTTGGGATCGGCGCCATGACCTACTTCGCGCACATCGCGCCCGCGGGTGACGCTCGCGCGCAGGTCGGCACGCAGGTGGCTCAGGCGATTCTGTGGAGCCTTTTCGTCTGGTCAATGTTGCTGGCGGTGATGTACCTGGGCATCCGCTGGCTCAACTCACCCAATCGCGCGCTGCGCTACGCCGAGGAGTCGATCCTGCCCGTTTACGTGATCCACCACCCCTTTGTCCTCCTCGTGGCGTCGTTCGTGGTCACGTGGAACCTCGGAGTCTGGCCCAAGTTCTTCTTGATCCTCACAATGGTCGCGGCTCTCACCCTCCTCACCTACGAATTCGGGGTACGCCGATGGTCCGCGACGCGGCTGCTCTTCGGACTGAGCCCGGCCCCACGCATCACGTCAGAGGCGGCTCAAGCCCAACGCAGGCGTCGTGCGCACCAGCTGGTTTAGGGAGCGTCCCGTTGTCGCTCCAACTGCGTGCCGCAAGGTAAGAGTCAGCCTGGTGCCGGCCGGTAGCGGGCTCGCAAAAGTAGGAGCGCGCCGGCGACCGGCGCGCTCCATAGCCGGGTTTCGAACCTAGACCGCGGTCTTGGCCACGACCTTTGACTTCGTTTCGGCGGGCACTGGAGTCCCGTTCAGAACGACCTTCAGCGCGTGGGTCTTGGCCGCGGCGCCGAACACGTCGTAGGCCTGCATCGCTTCTTCCATCGGGAAGTGATGGGTGGCCAGCACGGTTGGGTCGAGCTTCCCGCCCTCGATCAGGGACAGGAGCTGCGGGATGGTGCGCGTGTCCACCAGGCCGGTTGTGATGGTGACGTCCTTGATCCAGAGCTTCTCGAGGTGAAGCGTCGCGGGCTTGCCGTGCACGCCCACGTTGGCGAGCGTTCCGCCGGCCCGGATCAGCTCCGCCGCCAGCTCGAAGGTGGCCGGAACTCCAACCGCCTCCACTGCCACGTCGGCACCGAGGCCGCGGGTCAGCTTGAGGACCTGCTTGACCGCGTCTTCGCGGCCGTTGTTGATGGTGATGTCAGCGCCGAACTCCTTCGCCTTCGCGAGCCGGCCGTCGTCGAGGTCGATGACGACGATGTGCGCCGGGGTGTAGAGCTTGGCGGTCATGACCGCGGCGAGGCCAATCGGGCCCGCGCCGACGATCGCGACGGTGTCGCCCGGCCGTACGCCACCGTTCTGAACACCCACCTCGAACGAGGTCGGGAGGATGTCCGACAGGAAGAGCACCTGCTCGTCGGTCATCCCAGACGGAACTTTGTACAGCGAGTTGTCCGCGAATGGGACGCGCGCGTACTCGGCCTGTAGGCCGTTGATCAGGTGGCCGAAGATCCACCCACCGCCACCGATGCACTGACCGTAGCGGCCCTCCTTGCAGAAGCGGCAGCTTCCACAGGCAGTGATGCAGGAAACCAGGACGTGGTCGCCGATGTGGAAGTTGGTGACGGCAGCTCCGGTCTCGACGATGGTGCCCACCGCTTCGTGGCCGAGTATCGTTCCGGGCTTGCACTCCGGCACGTCGCCCTTGAGGATGTGCAGGTCGGTGCCGCAAATCGTCGCGGTGTCGATCTTGACTATCGCGTCGGTCGGTGACTGGATGGCCGGGTTGGGAACGGTGTCCCAAGACTTCTGGCCAGGGCCGTGATAAACAAGTGCCTTCATCGTCATTTCCTCTGTACGAAAAGAATGGACTGAGCGGACGCCTGTGCGCCCTGACTAAAGGGTGGTCCAGGCGGTCGATTTCATAGAGTGCCGAACGACCCGCGGTGATGGGGACAGACGGCGATGCGACGTCTCAGGAGGCGGTGGTCAGCTCTCGCGTGAGGCTCATGGCGGTCGCCATCGCGGCGCGGAGCGCGTCGATCGTGACCGGCTTGCTGACCACGACGTCGACCGCTTCGGGCCGCTCATCCGCCGCGTTCATGAAATCCCCAAATCCCGTGAGCATGAGGATTGGAACCGCGGGCGCTATGCGCCTGGCCTGGACCGCAAGCTGATCGCCGCTCATCTCGGGCATGGCACGGTCGGTGATGATCAGGTCATAAGACCCGGCGTGGATCTTTCGGAGCCCGGCGCCCGGGCCGTCGGCCAGGTCCACCTTGTGCCCATCGGCAAACAGGTATTCCGCGATCACGTTGCGAACCACCTCCTCGTCGTCGATCAGCAGGATGCGCATCGCCGGCAGGGCAGCGGGTCCCTTGGGCGGCTCCGGGGTCAGGCTTGTCGAAATGGTTGGCAGCGCGACGATGATTCGGGTTCCATGCCCGAGCTCGGTCTCGACCTGGATCTCGCCGTGATGCCGCTTGACGATCCTGTAGCTGGTCGCCAGTCCGAGGCCTGTGCCGCCGGCCCCCTTTGTCGTGAAGAACGGCTCCATGCATCGCTTTCGAACATCGGGCGTCATACCCACGCCGGTGTCAGCCACCTCGAGCGTGACGATTCCTGGGCGCGCAGGGTCGCGATCGACACTCAGGGTGAGCTTGCCGCCGTGCGGCATCGCATCGAGCGAGTTGAAGATCAGGTTCACGAGCAGCTCTCGGAGCTGTGCCGGCGATCCCGCCACGTTGGCGTCTTGCAACCTGGTGACGATCTGGTACTCGACGTTGGAGGCCATCGCCTGGTCGGCCCATCGCGAACGGGTGAACTCGATCGTGTCCTCGACGATCCGCCTGAGGTCGACCACCTCGATTTCATCGCCAGTGGCGGCCTCGCGATAGTAGTCGCGCAGGCGACTGACCAGCAGAGCTGCATCGCGACCCGCCTTGTGAATCGTTCCAACGTATTTCAGGACCTTGTCGTGATCCTCGACGAGCCCGGGCCGGCTGAGGATGAGCTCGCTCAGCCCGATGATTGGGCTCAGGCAGTTGTTGAAGTCGTGAGCGATGCCGGCGGCCATCTGGCCGAGAGCGTGGAGGCGCTCCTCGGCAATCACGGCTTCCTGCGTTTGCGTCAGCTGCTCGATGGAGCTCTCGAGCTCCGATTTCGCATTCTCCAGGTTGGCCTGGACCGTCTTTGCCTCCGTCAGATCGATGACAAAGCACACCAGGGAGCCGTTCGCGAGCTTGGCGCTTCCCACCAGGACGGGAATCGCCTTCCCTGCCTTGTCGAGAAACTCCTTCTCCCAGGGCGAGGTGCGGCCGTGCAGCTTGAGCTCCCGCAGCGCGTGGCGATCTCTCGATTTGAACTGATCGGGGGTCATGGCCGCCCAATCGAGGGGCAGGTCGGCGGGCGACCGACCGACCATCGATAGGAAATAGCTGTTCCCCTCGAGAATCTGGCCGGCCGGGCTGGCCTCGATGATTCCGATCACATCGGATTCGAACAGGGCTCGAAAGCGCGCTTCCGCGACACGCAGGTCGGCAATGGCCTTTTCACGACCTCGACGCACCTCCGCCTCCGCCATCGCCCTGTAGATGGCCGCGCCCAGACGGGCAGGCCTGTCTTTGGAGACGTAGTCCACCGCCCCCTGGCGCATGAGCCCGGCAGCCGCCTCTTCCCCGATCGTGCCGGACACGATGATGAGCGGTATGTCGAGTCCAGACTCGTGGAGAATCTCGAGCGCGCGTTCCCCGCTGAATGCGGGCATCTCGCTGTCGCTGAGGATCACGTCGATTTGCGGGTTGAGGGCGGCCCGGTACGGAGCCTCAGCGTCCACGCGTGACGATTCGACCTCATAACCCTCACGACGAAGTCGGTCGGTGATCAGCTTGGCGTCAGACGGAAGATCCTCGACGATGAGCAAGCGCATTCGATCAGCGGCTCCTCATGGCGACACGGCTTGACGCTAGACCGAGCGCGGGTATGTGTCGCCCTTAAGTTGCATGGGCACTGCACCCGCTTTTGCAGGGTGACTCGCCACGCGGTCGGGCGTATTACTGGAGCATGGCTTCACGTCTGGGCGCACGAGCCCCGCGCCCGCCGCCCCGTACTGGCTCACGCACGGCGAAAAACGGCCAAAGCTCGACAGCTGACAAGGACCTGGCCCGCCTACAGCAGGAGCTGAGCGAGAAGGCAGCGCTGATCGACCTCGCCCATGACGCCATCGTCGTGTTGGGTCCCGTCGACGATCGCATCAGGTACTGGAACCGCGGCGCAGAGGACCTCTACGGATACACGGCCATGGAGGCGATCGGCCAGGTTGGGGGTCAGCTCCTCAAAAGGATCGGGCCGGTCAGCTTCGCCGAATTGGTCTCCAAGGCAAGCGAATCCAACCACTGGGACGGCCGACTCAAACACACCACGAAGACCGGGGAAGAGCTGGTCGTCGAGTCACGATGGGCTGTCCTCAGAGACGGAGCCCACGCGGCATCCGGGATCCTCGAGGTCAACCGCGACATCACAGCCCGGCTCGTCGCCGAGGATGCCCTCCGCGAGGCGAACCAGTCGCTGGAGGTCCGTGTCCAGGAGCGCACTGAGGAGCTTGAATCGTTCTCTTCGAGTGTGGCGCACGACCTGCGAACCCCGCTGCGGGCCATCAACGGCTTTGTGGACGTGCTGGTCGAAGAGGCACCTGGCGAGCTGAACGCCGAGGCGCTGGACGCGCTCGCCGAGATCCGCAGCAATGCGGTGCGCATGGGGCAATTGATCGACGACCTGCTCGCGTTCGCGCGCCTCGGCAAGCGGGAGCTGGAGAAGAGCGACGTGGACATGTCCCGGCTGGCCCGGCGCGCTGCCGACGGCCTCGCTGTGATCAGGGCTGGACGATCGATCGAGCTGAACGTCGAGCCGATGCCCCGATGCGTTGGCGATCCCGCACTCCTGGAACAGGTCTGGACCAACCTGCTGGCCAATGCCATCAAGTTCACCGCCGGCCGCGCCACCGCCTGCATCACCGCCGGCGCCGAGGAGCGCGACGGGCGCGTCTGCTATTTCGTGCGCGATAACGGCGTGGGCTTCGACATGGCCCACGCGGGGAAGCTCTTCGGAGTGTTCCAACGGCTTCATGCAGCCGACGAGTTCGAGGGTACCGGTGTCGGCCTTGCGACCGTCATGCGCATTTCCAGCCGCCATGGCGGGACGGCATGGGCGCTCGCGACCCTCGGCCAGGGCGCCACGTTTTATTTCACCGTTGGAGGAAATCAACATTGATCGAAAACAGGACGGCCGACATATTCATGATCCAGGAACAGCCCCTCGAGATCCTCCTGGTCGAGGACAACTCCAGTGACGCCAAGCTGACGATCCGTGGCCTAGTGAAAAGCAAGGTGGCCAACCAGATCGAGTGGGTCAAGGACGGCCAGGCTGCGGTCGACTATCTGTTTTGCGAAGGCATTTACGCGGACCGAGATCCCGCCATGCCGCGAATCGTGTTGCTGGACATCAAGCTGCCGAAGATGGACGGCCTCGAGGTGCTGGAGCGTATCCGGAAAGATCCACGCACAAGCAATCTTCCGGTTGTCCTTCTCACTTCATCGAACCAGGAGCGCGACATCGCCCGTGGCTACGCGTTGCGCGCCAACAGCTACATCGTCAAGCCTGTCGACTTCGTGCAATTCGCTGACGCGGTCAAGAGCCTGGGCATGTACTGGCTGCTGCTGAACACGCCACCGGTCCTCCGACCCCGCCGAGCGCCCGCGCGCATCAAGCCCCTGGCTGTCTGACCTGATGGCCGCACTTCGCTCGCATCCTGCGGTTCGATCCAGGTCCGATGGGACAGGCGAGCTTGCCAGTTCGCGGGCGGAGGTCATCCGGCTGAGCAAAGAGCTGAACTCCTTCACGCATTCGGTTTCTCATGACCTCGGCGCTCCGCTGAGAGCCGTGGTCGGCTTCGCCGAGGCCCTGCAGGAGGAGTGCGGCGATCAGCTGGACGCCACCGCGCTGGAGTATGTGAATGAGGTTCGGAAGGCCGGCAATCGGATGCGCGTCATGCTCGGAGGCTTGATCACTCTCGCAAACGTTGCCGATGGCCCCTTGATGCCGCAGGACACGGATCTCAGCCAGATCGTGCGCGAGATCACCGACCGGCTTCGCAGGACCGATGGCGGACGACATGTGAGCGTCGTGATCGGCGATCGCGTGCGAGCGTTCGCGGATCCTGACTTGATCCGAACGGCGTTGGTGCAGTTGCTGGAAAACGCCTGGCGATTCACGTCGGGCCGCGCCAATGCAGCTATCGAGTTCGGCTGCGGACTGGACGGCAGTCTTTTTGTGCGAGACAACGGTGCCGGTTTCGATTCCCGCTACAAGGCCAAGCTCTTCGCACCGTTCCAGGTCCTTCATGGAGAAGGGGATCTCGGCGGCCTTGGACTGGGGTTGGCGATCGTGGCCCGGATCGTGCACCGCCATGGCGGGCAGGTCTGGGCTCAGGGCGAACCGGGTCGAGGCGCTACCTTCAGCTTCAGCTTGCCGCCAGAACACGCCGGGATCCGCCCAAGCTTCGATCGTGAGTAATCGGATCTTGATCGTCGACGACGATCCCGCCGACGTGGCGATGCTGCATGCATTCCTCGAGGATGAGGCGAGCTCGATCAGGGCCGAGACCGAGTCGGGCCGGGCCGAACAGGCCATCGCCGAATTCGATCCAGATCTCGTGCTGCTCGACCTGCGGATGCCTGAACCAGACGGAATGGAGCTGCTGAGACGTATCCGCGACGTTCGCGAGGACGCGGGGTTTCTTCCCCTGATCGTCCTCACCGGCGACGACAGCACTGTGGCTCGGAACAGCGCCCTGGCCCTGGGCGCGGACGACTTCCTGACGAAGCCGCTCGACCGCCAGGAAGTGGTGCTTCGAGTGCGCAACCTGCTTCGCACCCGCCGGCTGTACGTCGAGCTCACCGAAACCAACAAGGCGCTCCAGAGGAAGCTGGGTCGGTCGGACTAGGCGACGCCGACCCGCGCCAGACCTTTCTCTTCGATCGCGCGTTCGGCCGTCGCCACCCCGTTTACACCGGCGGGCGCTCGGTTCGAAACGATGGCCGGCAAGGTGAAATGGGAGATGGAGCCGGCGCCTTCGAGGTGGTCGACGCCGATCTCGCCGCCGTGCATCTCCACGATCTGGCGCGCTATGCCGAGGCCCAGCCCGGTCCCCACCAACTTCCGGATCGGATGGTTCGTGTAGCCGTCACCCTGGCCGAAGAGGCGGTTGTCGAAGTCGGCGCGCTGGGCCAGGCCCTGGTCCCTCACCTTCACCTCGACCTGACCGTCGAGCAATGCGCTGGTGACTACGATCTCGCCGCCGTAGGGCGAATACCTGAGGGCGTAGGCCAGCAGCGTGTGTACGACCTCGGCCACCTTGCTCGCGTCACCGGCGACGGCGGGCAACGAGGGCTCTAGGTTCAGGACGAATCTCGCCGCATGCATGTTCGTCCGCACCTTGGCGGTCTCCCGGCCGATGATCGCGTTCAGGTCCAGCGGCTCGATCATCAGGCTTCCACGGCTGGTCTCGATCCGGTCGAGCTCGAGCATCTCGGTGATCAGCCGATCGAGACGGTCGCCGTTCTTGTAGATCTCGGTCGCGAGAGCCTTCACCTCGGTCGAATCCATCTCGACTCCGTCTCGAATCAGCTCGCTGCTGCCATTGATCTCCATCAACGCAGTCCTGAACTCATAGCTCACTCCCTGAAGGAACTCGCTCTTGAGCAGGTTCAACCTCTCGAGCATCGCGAGGTTTGCTTTGGCCGACTCTTCAGCCTCGTGTATGGCGGTGATGTCCTCGAGCGTGGTCAGGAAGTACTCGAGCTCACCGGTCGCATCCTTGACCGCGGTCGAGGTCCAGTGCACCCATACCTCGCTGCCATCGGCTCGCACCATCGGGCTGTCCGCCTGGATGCCGTCGGTTCCCGAGTTCTGCAAAGCCCGCAGCCTCTCGAGGACACGGCCCGGATCGGCCGTCGGAAGATACCTGGTGATCGCGGAGCCGATCAACGAATCGAGCGGCTCACGGAAGAGCAGCGCCATCTCCGGGTTCGCGTCGATGATGTTCAGTCTCTTGTCGGTGCGAGCGATCCCGATCGGCGCCTGGGCGATGACCTCGGCAAGCAGGGCTTCCGATTGCCGGCTCGTGACCAGCATGCCAATCGAGTCGATGTGAGTCAGGACCTCGCTGACGATGAGCAGCGCCGCCATCGCCACCGCGAGCTCGTACTGAAATTGATCGGTTCGGCCACCCCGAACGACCACGATCAGCGCACTCGTGGCGGCGGCCACCACCACAGCCCACGGCAGCGCGATCTGCCACAGGTCGATCGGCAGCCTGTCGGCGGCGCGGTCATTCGCATGCGCCGGCCAGAGTGCTGCCAGTGCGATCAGCAAGTAGCCGATCACCCAGCCCGAGTCGAGGACGAGCTGGTAGTTGCCGTTTGTGGTCATGTAGGCGAAGGCGGTATCCGACAGAGAGTTCGCCGCCAGGCCCAGGAGAAGCAGGAGCATGCGCCCGTGCTGGAAACGGGTTGCCCGGCGGATGGCGAGGATCAGGACCGTCGCGATCAGCATGTCGCCGACCGGGTAGGCGAGGCTGATCATCCTTTCTACAAGGCTTCCACCGCCCTGCTCGACCTGTTGGAGCCCGAGAGCCCATGCGGTGAAGACCAGGGCGAGGAAGATGTTCAGCCCGTCCAGCCACACGCGCCAGCGTTCGGCCGTGCCTCGGGGTGCGGTCCAGAAAGAAAGGACGCCGAGGATGGCGAGCGGGACCGCTGCCAGGTAGCCGACGTCGGCGACCGACGGGAACGGCGTTATGCCAAAGCCGACCTCATAGAAGCTCCAGACCGCCTGCCCTACACCCCAGCTCGCAGCTGACGCGGCCAGGAACGCCCAACCCCGCCGGAACTGGCCGTCCGATCGACGCGCGGTCCATGTGCAGGCTGCCGCCGCGATGAATGCCGCCACCGACTCCCCGATGTCGTCCATGGCGACCACGAAGGTGTGGCTGCCGAGCTGGAAGGCCACGACGGCCACAAAGGCGATGGAGGCGATCGCGGCCAGGGCTGAGGCGACCGCGAATGCCTTCCAGCCGGCGGGGCGAACTGAAGGTACCCCCATCTTGTATCCATCGTAGGTGCGCTTTTTGGGCCCGGGACCCTGAGTTCGGCTGGCTGAACCCCCGGGCAACCAGCGGGGACGCGGGGTTCCGCCATTCGGGCACAGTTGGTCGTATCGACCGCCCAGATGGAGCTAAACGGGAACAGTTGGTCGGGTGAGCAGACCCGAAGGAGTGACCCCGGCCTTTTAGAGCCCGGTGTCCTCGTAGCCGGCGACCTGCACGCGGTGCAGGCCCGTCACCGAAAGGATCTGATCCTCACCCAGCGAGTCTTCCGCAAGCAGGGCCTTGGTCAGTGCCTCCAGCCGGCTGCGATTGTCGGTAAGCAGTGTCATCGCTGTCGAGAAACATTCGTCGGCGATCCGCTTGACCTCGAGGTCGACCTCTCGAGCGGTCTCTTCGCTGTATGGCCGGACCATGGAGAGACCGCCGCTCGAGCCCTCCTCGGCAAAAGCGAGCGGGCCGATCTTCGAGCTCATGCCCCAGCGGACCACCATCTCGTGCGCGATCATCGTCACCTGCTGGAGGTCGTTCGCCGCGCCTGTCGACACGACCCCGTAGATGAGCTGCTCCGCCGCGCGTCCGCCCAGCGCTCCGATGATCCGCGCCCGCAAGTAGTCCTCGCCGTAGTTGAACCGATCGTCGATCGGGCTCTGCACGGTGACGCCCAGGGCGCTGCCGTGGGGAATGATCGTCACCTTGCGAACAGGGTCTGCGCCGGCCACCAGCAGTCCAAGCAGCGCGTGCCCGGACTCGTGATACGCGATCCGTTCGCGGTCGACTTTCGAAAGCATCAGGTGCCGCTCGGTGCCGAGAAGGAGCCGGTCGATGGCTTCGTAGAAGTCGGCAGCCGTCACGAATGTCTCGGCCTTTCTGGCCGCGCTCAGGGCCGCCTCGTTGACCAGGTTGCGCAGGTCGGCTCCGACAAGTCCCGGCGTGCTGCCCGCGATGTCGTCGAGGTCGACGTCCGGTCCGAGGGGAACTCCCACGCTGTGGAGCTTGAGGATCGCGGCCCGGCCGCGCCTGTCAGGCGGCTGTAGGGTCACGCGACGGTCGAACCGGCCCGGCCGGGTGAGCGCTGCATCGAGGATCTCGGCCCGGTTGGTCGCCGAGAGGACGATCACGCCGACGCCAGGCTCGAACCCGTCCATCTCGGTGAGGATCTGGTTGAGCGTCTGCTCCTGCTCGTCGTTGCTCCCGAGCCGGATGCCCGAGCTGCGGCTGCGGCCGATGGCGTCGAGCTCATCGATGAAGATGATCGCGGGCGCAGCTTTGCGCGCCTTCTCGAAGAGGTCACGCACGCGCGCAGCGCCGACACCGACGATTGCTTCCACGAACTCGGAAGCGGATTGGCTGAAGAACGGGACCTTCGCTTCGCCCGCGACGGCGCGCGCCAGCAGTGTCTTGCCGGTTCCCGGTGGCCCGATGAGCAGCACGCCTTTCGGCACACGACCTCCAAGTCGCTCGTACTTCTGCGGTTCCTTGAGGAAGTCGACCAGCTCCTCGAGCTCCTGCTTGACCTCGTCGATGCCCGCGACGTCGGCGAATGTCGTGGCGGGACGTTCCGCGTCGTAGATGCGGGCGCGGCTCTGGCCGAACGCGCCGAGCAGGCCGCCGGCGCCGGAGGCGGCCGAGCGCCGGAGCAGGTAGAGGAGACCGCCGACGATGAGCAGCGTCGGTCCGAAGCTCAGCAGAAGCTCCTCCCAGAACGGCAGGGGCGGGTTCTCCGGCTTGGCATTGATGGTGACGCCGTGCTGTTCGAGCAGGGTTTCCAGGCTGTCGTTGGCGAACGACGGATGCTGCGTCGTGAAGTGCGTGGCCTTAGTGCCGGTGCCGGGCTCCGCAACCGCGGTCTTGGTCACGCCGGTGATGGCGTCGCCCGTGGTCGTGACCGTGAGGACGTTGTCCGCGGTGACCTGATCCTTGAAAACGTTGTAAGGAAGCGTGATCGTGGTCGGTTGAGCCGGCGCCAGCAGGACGTTCGTGATAAAGAGGTTTGCCGCGAGCAGGACCAGCAGAGTGATCCAGAACCGGCGCGAGCGAAATGGATTCGTCATTGGTGGGACCGGTGACTTGGCTGTGGTCGACGGTTTGGTCGTCCGAGACGGCGGAGGCGGCGGCGAAATAGCCATGTGCACCGGCAACAGTACGCCGCCCGTGCCTGGCGATGAGCCGCCCCTCCCGAGGACGGCCTACACTCGAACCATGGCCGGCGAGACCACCCTCACCGCTCTTCAATCCGGTTACATCGAGGTGGCCAGCGTCGTTCGCGCGCTCCACGGAGACTGGACGGCGCCGGCGCCCGGCTACGACGGTTGGACGTGCCGCGATCTGCTGGCGCACCTGTCGAGCACGGCCGCTTCGCTGCCGGCGGTCGCAAGCTCCGTGACCGAGCCGAGAGATCCCAACGCGGCGCCCTTCGACTCCACACGGTGGAATGCGTCACAGATTCGGCGGCGGGCCGGCAAGGACGCCCAGGAGCTGATCGACGAATACGACGCGGGCACCACGCGCCTGGTGATGGTGCTGGAGGACCTGAAACTGGACGCACCGGTCACGGTCGGGCCGTACGCCGGGTCGACGCTGGGCAAGACGATGGCGGAGATGCTGGAGCATCAGCGTCACCACCTTCTGGACCTCGAGAAGGCCTTGGCCGGATGAGTTCCTTCGCGGGGCTCACGTACGCCGCTGGATTGCGGCCGTGATGGCGTCTGCGGTGGCGACTGGATCCTCGACTCCGATCACGAGCTTGGCGTAGCGCTCGTCACGCAAACGGATCGCGATCGTCTTGTCCGGGTCGTGCACGTCCCAGAACGCCCACTCGCCGTGGTCGACAAAGCGTCCGGCCGTGACAACCCCCGGGACGTTGGCGCCACCAACCCGAAGCCCGTGCCAGATCCCTCGCGCTTCGGGAGGGCTCACGTCGACCGATGCGACGTGCTCGAGCGGCACTTCGAGCTGACTTTTGAGGGCGAAGAACTGATCCACGCCCCGGATGTGGACGATCAGCGTTTGGGGAGTGAGCTCTATCTCGGCCATTCGTCGTTGAGGGAATCCTCCGTGGTCCGCACCGATCGATGGTATGTCACGCGAGGCAAGGCGCCGAGACGCTCGCACCAGGCGGCGATGACTGTGCCCAGGAAGGGGGGCCGCGCCGGAAGTGCCGTCAGGCCATCGGCTCGATCATCCATCCGCCGGAACAATTTCTGCGAAGCGTCCCTGCGCGAGGCCATCGTCGCTGTGCGTGCTGGAGGTTCGCTCGGAGAAGACTCAGAGTTGCCTGGGACTTTCTCCGTGCCCTGAGCAAGCCGGGCACAACCCGGTGAAAACGAGATGGTGGCTCGTGACCTTATAGCCGGTGCTGGTCTGCACCCCGGCGGCCGCGTCCTCCAGGACGCAGCCCGGCACCTCGGCGATCTGGCCGCACGAGTCGCAGCGAACGTGTTCGTGGTGATCGTCGCCCACCTCGTAATGGGCCTTGCCGTCCCCGAGGTCGATGCGCCGAATGGCCCCGTCCCGCTCCATCGTCGATACCGCGCGGAAGACGGTCGAGTAATCGGCCGCCCCGAGCGCCGTCTGGGCTGCTTCGTGCAGCTCATCGAGCGACCACGCGTGCCGGGCCCTCCCCACGAAAAGGTCTCTGACGATGTCGGTGACTGGGCTTGGGCGCGGCACTCCACCGGCATCTTACCGCAACCCAGACTACTTGCCCAACCAACTTGTGCAATACTCTTGCGTGACTGGGCGCAAGAGGCTCGGCTGGATTCGCGGAGGTTCAAGGTTTGGCACGAAAGGTGGTGTGGCTGCTGCTCGTCCTGGCGCTCGCCACGAGCGCGTGCGGCGGCGGCACACCTTCGGTCGCGCAGTCAGGACTGATCAAGGTCGTCGTCGGGCAGAGCTTCTGGGGCAGCATCGCAACGCAGCTGGGCGGATCGAAAGCAAGCGTGCAGAGCGTTGTGACCGACCCGAACGCCGACCCGCACGAGTACGAGACCAGCACCAACGACGCCCGGGCGTTCGCCGACGCCGATTTCGTGATCCTGAACGGAGCCGGCTACGACGACTGGGCGAAACGGCTGCTGTCGGCCAACACGAGCAGCCACCGCACCGTGCTTGTGGCCGCGGCCGTGCTCGGCAGGAAGGTGGGCGACAACCCTCACTTCTGGTACAACCCCGACTACGTCACGCGCATGGCCGACCAGATCACGGCGGGCTACAAGTCCATCGACTCGGCCGACTCGGCTTACTTCGACGAGCAGCGCGCCGGGTTCACCACGGCGCTCGAGCCGTACACACAGCGCATCGCCGAGATCAAGGCGAAGTTCAGCGGTGTGCCGGTTGCCTCAACCGAGAGCATCTTTGTGTATATGGCGACTGCCCTCGGCCTGAATCTCATCTCCCCCACCGCGTTCATGAACGCTGTCTCCGAAGGCAACGACCCGCCGGCCGCAGCGGTCATCGATTTCCAGAACCAGATCACCGGCAAGCAGGCCAAGGTGCTGGTCTACAACGTCCAGACAGCAACCGCCGTCACGACCAACGTCAAGCATCTGGCCGCCCAGGCGGGAATCCCCATCGTGGGCGTGTCTGAGACGCTGCAGCCCGAATCCGCGACCTTCCAGGACTGGCAGCTCGCGCAGCTCCTCGCCCTACAGAACGCGCTTAACGCCTCCGCGCTCGCAGGCTGACGCATTGATCGAGACGCAGCCGCCCACCACGAAGCGTCCCATCGGTGGCGCGCCCGCCGTCGTGGCTCGCGACCTCGCGGCCGGCTACAGCGGCAAGGTCGTTTGGGCGCACGCGGACTTTTCGATCGCGGCCGGTTCGTTCACGGCCATCCTCGGACCCAACGGGGGAGGCAAGTCCACCCTCATCCGGATGATCCTCGGGCTGCTCCCCCCTCTCCATGGCGAGCTCCAGGTGCTGGGCGGCAGACCCCACCGCGGCAACGCGTTGATCGGCTACATCCCGCAGCACTCCTCTTTCGATCCCGAGCTGTCCATCCGCGGGCGTGACTTCGTCAACCTCGGCATCGACGGCCACCGGTGGGGCGTGCGTCTCTCCGGCGCAGCTTCCGCGCGCGCGGCGGACGCGGCGATTCGCGCCGTCGGAGCCGGTTCTTATGCCGACCGGCCGATCGGCCGGTTGTCCGGCGGAGAGCAGCAGCGCCTGCTGCTGGCCCAGGCGCTCGTCGGCAATCCCCAGGTGCTGCTGATGGACGAGCCCCTCTCGCAGCTCGACGTGCGCAACCAGAGCGTGATCGTCCACCTCATCGGGGAGCTCAAGCGCGCCCGCGAGCTGACGGTCCTGCTGATCGCGCACGACGTCAACCCGCTGCTCTCGCACATCGACCACGTCCTTTATGTGGCGCAGGGAAACGTGGCGATGGGCAAACCGGATGAGATCATCACCTCGGAGTCGCTGACCCGCATCTACTCCACGCCGGTCGAGGTCCTCAAAGACAGCCGCGGGCGGGTGTTCGTGGTCGGTCTCGAGGAGGAGGTCAGCCACCCTCATGGATGAGCACGCGATCTTCACCACCATCACGAACACCTCCCCGCAGCTGACCTGGAACCTGTTCGACGACATCGCCGCGCTCTTCCACTACGAGTTCATGGTTCACGCATTCGAGGCGGGAACGATCGTGGCCATCGTGGCCGGCGCGATCGGATACTTCGTCGTCCTCCGCGGCTCGGCATTTGCCGCCCACGCGCTTTCTCACATCGGATTCGCAGGTGCAACGGGCGCCGTGGTGCTGGCGGTCAACCCGATCTTCGGCCTGCTCGCGTTCACGCTCGGCAGCGGGATCGCAATCGGGGCGCTCGGCAACCGGCTGCGCGGCCGCGACGTGACCATCGGCATCGTGCTCGCATGGACGCTTGGGCTCGGCGTGCTCTTCATCTCGCTCTACACGGGCTACGCGACTGAGGCGTACGCAATCCTTTTCGGTCTGATCCTGGGCATCAGCGCGAACGACGTGCTCGTGACGCTGGTCGCCGGCATCGTCACCATCGCCGCCTTGATTGCCGTCTACCGGCCGCTGCTCTTCGCGTCTGTCGACGAAGAGCTGGCCGGCGCAAAGGGCGTCCCGGTCACCGCGCTGTCGATCGGGTTTATGGCCATCCTGGCGGTCGCCGTCACAGAGGCGGTGCAGGTCGTGGGAGTCCTGTTGATCTTCGCGCTCATCGTCACACCGGCGGCCATCGCGGTGCGCTTCACCAGCCGGCCGCCTGCAGCGATCTTCACCGGCATCCTGCTCGCGCTCGCCTTCACGTGGGCGGGGCTCGCGATCGCCTACTACTCCCCACACCCGGTGAGCTTCTTCATCACGTCGCTCGCGTTCTTCACCTATGTCCTGGTGCGCGTGGCCGAACCCGTCAGCAGAAGGCTCCGACGGAAATCCGTGGCTCTCCTCGAGCCGGCCAGAGGCTGAGACACTCGAAAGTAGCTGCGATCGTGACTGTGCCCATCGGCTCCTGCCAAGGTACGACTGGCACCCCCTTCAGGGTTTGAGCTTCAGTGTCACGACCTTGAACGGGGCCAGCTCGAGCGCGATCACGCCATCATCCACGACGACTTCCTCGCGCTCGCGTTCCAGGAGATCGCAAAGAAACGCGCGTGACGCCGGGAGCGTGGTCCGCAGTCTCGCCTTGCAGCCTCTCCCCCACGCTTCATACAGGCGCACGATCACCGCGTCCGAGTCTTCGGCGCGTTTGATCGCGTCGACCACGACCTGCGGAGTGTCGATCTCGACCAACGAGCGACTCGTGGTAGCGCCATGGCTTCCCGGCACGATTCGCAAGGGCGCGTTGAGGTCTTCCGCGGTGGCGATGACGCCGGCCTCGCGGAAGTCGCCGGCGTGAGGCATAAGGGCGTACGTGAAATGGTGGTCGCCGCGGTCGGCGGTCGGGTCGGGATGCGTGGGCGCGCGAAGCAGCGAGAGCCGCATGACAGAGCCGTGGATGTCGTATCCGTGTTTGCAGTCGTTGAGCAGCGCGACGCCGTATTCGCCATCGCCCAGGTCTGCCCACCGCTGCGCGCACACCTCGAACATCGCCCTCGCCTGGCTGGTGTCCTGGTGCGTCGGACGCCGGAGGTGGCCGAACTGGATCTCGTAGGTCGCCTCGCGCGAGCTGACCGTCACGGGAAAGGCGACCTTCAGCATCTTGTGCTGTTCCTGCCAGATCACGTGGGTCTCGAAGCGAAGCACCCGTGACCCCGCATCCAGCGTCATGCGCTGGCGGAGGAGCGAGCTGCCGAACATGCGGGTGGTTCCCAGGATGGCCCTCAACGGATCGGCCGCCTCAATCTGCATTCGGCGCAGCTCCGTGATGTCGGTCGCGCTGTCCCGATAGGTCGCATCGAGATCCCATGCGTCCCAGCGAGCGGGATTGTCGTCGTGGAGCTGGAGGAGATTGCCGAGGCCGCTCAACACCTCGCGCTCCGACTGCTTGTCCCAGATCGAGGTGAGCAACCCGCGGTCATCCCATTCGACGCGGAGCAGAGCGTTCTCCATGCTTTGCTTCGTGACCGCGACCGCGTCGTGGTCAATGATTGGAGCCTGGACCGCCCAGCCACACGGCGGTGCTTCGACCAGGCTGAAACCGCCAACGTCGATCACCTCGCGACGGTGATGCGAGTTTGGATTGAAGACAGCGACCTGTTCGCCAGATCCCGAGATGACCGTTGTCGCCCGATGCGCGATCGCGTTTGCGCTTAGCACGACCTGTGACAGATCGCGCTCGGCGTCCTCGTAGACCCAGTCGATGCTCGATCCCGGCAGGATGTCGTGGAACTGGTTGAGCATGAGGGTCTTCCAGAGGGCCTCCAGCTCGCCGGCCGGATAATCGCCGCCGGCCGCGACGGACCATATCTCCGCTTCGCGGAGCGCTTCCTGGGCAAGCCGGTTCAGCCGCTTCGTCCGCGACTGGCTCGTGTACGTGCCTCGGTGCAGCTCGAAATACAGCTCACCCGCCACGGTGGCCAGGCCGTTGGCCTCCGTCGCCGCCGCCTCGAAGAAACCCGAGGCCCGGCCGATCTCCACGCCCAGCCGGTGTGCCGAGTCGATCATCTCCGCCTGAGGACCACCGCCGCCGTCACCCCAGCCAAATAGATAGAGGGACCGGTGGGAGCTGTGTCCGTCCTTGAAGTTGCGGATACTCCGCTCGACCTCCTCGGGCTCGAAGCTGCCGTTGTACGTGTCGGCGGGCGGGAAGTGGGTGAAGATGCGAGACCCGTCGATTCCCTCCCAGATAAAGGTGTGGTGCTCCGGCTTGTTGGTGTCGTTCCAGGAAAGCTTCTGGGTGAGGAAGAAATCGCAGCCCGACTCCGCGATGAGCTGCGGCAGGTTGCCCGGATAGCCGAACACGTCGGGCAACCAGAGGATCTTCGTCTCGTATCCGAACTCCTGCATGAAAAAGCGCTTGCCGTACAGGAGCTGCCGCACCAGGGACTCACCGGACGGCAGGTTGCAATCCGCCTCGACCCACATCGCACCGACCGGCTCCCACTGGCCGGAGGCGACCTTCTCCTTGAGACGGCGATAGATGTCGGGGTACGAACTCTTCATCCAGTCGTAGTGCGCGGGCTGGGACGCGGCGAAGATGTAATCGGGGTGCTCGTCCATCAAGGCCAGCTGCGTCGACCAGCTGCGCGAGACCTTTCGGCGGGCTTCGCGGACCGGCCACTCCCACGCCGTGTCGATGTGTGCGTGGCCGACGGCGGTGACCCGATGCTTGGGGTCGAGTAGCACGTCGCTCTTCCCAATCTCCGGCGATGCGCGAACAGCGAGCTCGGCCTGACGCAGGACGAACGCCGGCTCGGGCGAGTGGCGAAGCGCGAGCATCGAAGGGGCCGGCTCCGCACCCTGCTCCGTGGCGCGCGGGTTGGCCGCTGCTTCGATGTAGAAGTCGATATCAGGGCCGTCGATTGGGAGCCAGCGATGATTGGGATCGATCCCGCGCCAGGGCTTGCCATCCTTCCAGGCCAGCGCCTCGCACGTGAATCCGGTGGGCCCGTCGAAGCCGAGATCGAACCTGGCGACCACGCGCTGATCAGCCCATTCGTCCGGCACGTGGCCCGTGACGTGGAACCAGGTCGTGCTCCACGGCGGGCCCCACGGATCGCCCACTTCGATCCGCTCGTAGCTTCCTCGAATCGCGTCGGCATAGCTGATGGGCTCGCCGCGCACGCGGAACGCTGTCAGCTCGAGCGGCGCGATCTTCTCTTTGGTCACTTGAAAACGACCCGGTGCCTTCGCGAAGCTCAGGAATTGGTGGCCCGGCCAACCGACGCCAGCATCCTGATCTCCTCGAGGTGAGCCCAGCAGTGCGCGTAGCAGGTGATGCTCAAGAGGAGCCACACGGGCTGGCCTACGAAGGGCGCGATGGCCTGTTCAACTTCGGGGCGCGTGTATGCACCAGATGCGCGCGCGTGATCCATAAATGTGTTGGGGGCTTCGAGCTCCTCGTCAGTGATCGTCTTCAGCCACTGGCTGACCTGTGACCTGAGCGCGTCGGCGTATTCGAGCAACTCCGCCGGCACGACATCGGCCGCCAGGTGGTCGGCCTCCTCCTCCGAGTAGCCGACGCCGCCTTCCGGACGGGCCCACCGCTTTGCCGCCCACGGCTGCGCTGAGATCAGCTCGGGCACGCCCCGGATGCCCATGTTGACGGTGGTGTCGATCACGCGAGGGATGTGCCAGAAAGTGAACGCCGGCAGGCTTGTACCCGGAACGCTTCGGCGGAGCCAGTCGTCAGGCCGCATCCAGGCGGCCACCTCGTGGAACTGATGGTTGACCGCGTTGAGCTGGCTTGCGATCAGCCGGTTGGCCTGCACCGCGCTAGTGTGCCAGCCTCGCTTACCTCTTCCTCAGCTCGTCGACGAGCCGCTGTGTGACAGGCACCGCAACGCCTGCCCGGGCGGCGTGCCTGACCACTGCGCCACCGATGGCATCGAGCTCGAGCGGCAAGCCCGCGGCCTGGTCTCGCTGCATCGAAGACTGCATGGCCGCGGGGGCGGAGTCGAACATTCGGAGCGTGGCCTCGGGATCGACCACCACCCCTTCGGCCCTCGCGACGGCGGCGACCTCCCAGATCAGAGCGCGGGCATCGTCATGGCGGGTGGTCCGCACCTCGCCGACATTGGCCCGGGCGTGGGTCGTAAGCAGCGCCAGCGGACCAAGGAGGACCAGCTTGTCCCACAGCATCGACCCCTCGTCCGCGCGAACCTTGACGTCCAGGCCGGTGGCGCGCAGGTGGGCCGCGAGCTCTTCGACGCGATCGTTCAAGGCGGGCGAGGTGGCGATCTCGACGGCGGCGAACGGACTCGTGTGCCGGATGGCGCCGGGCTCGGTCCGCGCCACCTCCACCCGGATGGTGCCCGGAACCACGTTCGAGGTAGGGTAGGCGGCTCGGAGCATCGCGACATGGTCGAGGCCGTTGAGGAACGGGACGAGCAGAGCCTCGCCGAGGGCGTCGGGAGGTACTCGTTCCAATGCATTTTGGAGCTGGGTTGCCTTGACCGTTACAAGGCAGGCATCGACCGGGCCCTGCAGGCGGTCAGCCGAATCGACCTGGACGTCGAAGTCGCCAAATCTCGTGCTCTGAAGGCGGAGGCCATGTTCGCCAATCGCCCTCGCGGTGCTCTCCCCGGCGAGGACGACCACCGAGACTCGCGCGCGGGCCAGAAGCGCAGCCAGGAGCCCGCCAACGCCGCCCGGACCGAGCACCGCCACGCGGTACCTTCCCTGCGCCACGAGCCCGAATCCTAGCGTCCAACGCCGTCTTGCCCGCGCTCGAAGTTCCGTTCAGGACCAGAATCCGGCCGCCACTCACTGACTCAGCCGGCCGGCTGCGTGAAGTCGAATGTGACCCCGGTCAGCCGCTCCGAGATGTCCCAGAGACGCCGCGCCGACTCTTCGTCGTGGGCGCTCTTTGCAGCCTGGACGAGAACCGGGTGCCCTCGCATCTCCGCAGGGCCATCTGGTCCGACGTAGGAGCCGCCGGGCAGCTCGGGCGCTGTGGCCGCATACAAGAGAGGAAGGGCCCCCATCTCTGCCGGCTGCGCGAGAAGGCGGTTGCTCAAGCGCATCAAGAAGCGCTCGTGCGCCAGAGGTCCGCTGAGCTGAAGGTTGGTGGCCGAGTATCCGGGATGGGCCGCAACGCTGATCAACCGCCAGCCGCCGGCCTTGAGCCGTCTGTCCAGCTCGAAAGCGAAGAGCAGGTTCGCGAGCTTCGATTGTGCGTAGGCTCCCCAGCGTGAGTAGCGGCCGCCGCCCTGCAGGTCGTCAAACCGGATCCGCCCGCCCTTGTGGTTGTTGCTGCTGACGGTTACGACCCGAGCGTCGGGACGCCCGTGAAGCAGGGGCAGCAAGAGACCGGTCAGCGCGAAATGGCCGAGATGGTTGGTCCCGAGCTGAAGCTCAAAGCCATCGGCGGTGCGGCGGTACGGCGCGGCCATCACGCCCGCGTTGTTGATCAGCAGGTCGATGTGGCGGTTGCCGGTCCGGATCCGATCGGCGAACCCTCGTACCGACGCGAGGTCGGCAAGGTCGAGCTGCGCGGCCTCCACGGTCGCCGACGGAAAGGCGGCTTTGATTGCCTTTGCGGCCTCCGCGCCCTTCGCGCTGTCCCGGCTGGCGACGATGACCTTGGCGCCGTGCCTCGCCAGCTCGCGCGCGACGATGCGCCCAAGCCCGCTGTTGGCGCCGGTGACGATGGCCGTGCGGCCGTGCTGGTCGGGGATGTCGTCCGCCGTCCAATTGCGCATCGCGACCTTCTCTCGCATCACACCGGCCGCGTTGCTACGCGCATTCATGGTCGCCGTAGATCACTGATCGCATCTGCGCGCCGTGCGTGCCGCGAATGTTGTCCTGGTCTGCGATATCAGGCGCAATCGGGGAACCGCTCACCACCAGTTGCTCTCGAGCGCCCTGTCGGTGCCATCCGTCTCGTCGAGCGCGTCCAGCTCCGCCATGACTGCTTCTGAAAGCGTGAAGTCGAAAACGCCCGCGTTCTCTTCGAGTCGGTCGCGGTGCGTCGATTTCGGAATGACGATGAGGCCGCGCTGCAGACACCAGCGGAGAAGCACCTGGGCAGGCGTTCGCCCGACCCGGGACGCCACCTTTATGACCGTCGGGTTTGACAGATGCCGGCCGGTCCCAAGCGGGCTGTAGGCCTCGACGGCGACGCGCCGCTTCTCTGCAGCGTCGAGCAGCTTGCGGCGGTATTCGAAGGGACTGAACTGGACCTGATCGACCACCGACGGGACGGTTGCCACAGCCATCACCTGCTCCAACTCACCGACGTCGAAGTTGGACACCCCGATCGAGCGTGTGTAGCCAAGCTCCTTGGCCCGTTCCATCCCGGGCCACGCCCAGGTGGGACCACCCTGCGGCCAGTGGATGATGTAGAGGTCGACGTGGTCCACGCCCAGCCGCTGGAGGCTGCCCTCGGCCTCCGCGACCGGGTCTTCGCTGCCGGGAAAGAACTTGGTGGTGATGAACACCTCGTCGCGCGGCACTCCGCTCTGTTTCAAAGCCAGGCCCACGCTTTTCTCGTTGCCATAGGCCTGAGCCGTGTCGATGTGCCGGTACCCGAGCTCGAGCGCCCACCGCACTGCCTCGACGCACGTGGGCCCGTCAGGAATTTGCCAGACGCCCAGGCCGAGCACGGGGATGGAGTTGCCATCCGCCAGAACTCGCAATCTCATGTCTACAGTCTTTGAACCCGAGGTCATGAACGTCTCCCTGTTTCCAACCTGATGAGCTTGAATCGACCCTCCCCCTGCGGGTGAGGGAAATGCGTGTCGAACCCTCAGCAAAATACGAGGTCTTATCGCCGCTCGTTTAGAGACTGGCGCTGAAGTGATTGATGTGTCGATCAATCATTCGCCGCCCCCTTCCAGCGTCAAGTATGCCGGGCAATCGGGCTGCGGGCGACTGGCTTCCGTGTGCCAGAATCGAGCTGTTCCGGTCGGCCCGCTGAGGAGGCATCAGCCATGAGCTTGAGCATCACCGACGTCGTGGTAGAGATTCCCCAGGGCCGTTTGCGCGGTGCGGTCACCGAGGGTGTCGCGTCATTCAAAGGCATCCCCTACGCCGCGGCGCCGTTCGGCGCCAACCGGTTCAAGGCGCCGCAGCCGGCTCCGTCCTGGGACGGGATGCGGGACGCGCTCGCCTACGGCCCAACGGTGCCCAAGCCGCCGTACTTCCCGCCATTCGACGAGATCCTCCCTGAGCCGGTGATCGAGGGCGAAGAGTGCCTCAACCTGAACATCTGGACACCTGATGCGAAGGCAAGCGGGCTGCCCGTGATGGTCTGGATCCACGGCGGCGCGTTTGCCAACGGGGCGGCCGCGGTGCCGCAGTACGACGGCCGCCGGTTCGCGCGCGACGGCGTCGTCTTGGTCAGCATCAACTACCGCCTTGGTGTCGACGGCTTCCTGTTCCTCGACGACGGAGTCGCCAACCTCGGCCTGCTCGACCAGGTGGCGGCGCTCGAATGGGTGAAGGACAACATCGCGGCTTTCGGTGGCGACAAAGCTAATGTCACGATCTTCGGCGAGTCAGCGGGCGGGATGAGCGTGGCGACGCTCCTGTCGATGCCCCGCGCCAAAGGTCTTTTCAAGCGCGTCATCGCCGAGAGCGGCGCCGGCCACCACGCGCTCTCAGCAGCGACGGCGAAGCGGGTGGGCGGCTACCTGGCCGAGAAGCTCGGAGTGCCGGCGAACCGCGCCGCGATCGCCGCGGCACCCGTGGCGCAGGCGTATCAGGCTCAGGTCGCGATGAGCGCCGATGCATTCCTGGCGCCCGACCCCGCGAAATGGGGCGAGGTCGCCGGCAACCTCATGCCGTTCGAGCCTGTGATCGACGGCCATGTCGTTCCCGTGCTGCCAATCGAAGGAATCGCCGCGGGGGCGGGCGCCGGCGTCGACCTTCTGGTCGGCACCAATCGTGAGGAGCAGCGACTGTTCATGGTGCCCAGCGGCGCCATCGACCACATCGACGAGAACATCCTGGGGATGGCCGTCGCCGGCTACCGCCTGCCGGCAAACGCGATCGAGCTGTATTCGTCCACGCGCCCGGGCGCGACGCCCGGCGAGCTGCTGGCGGCGATCAGCACCGATTGGTTCTTCCGGATTCCGGCGGTCCGCCTCGCCGAGGCCCATTCCAGGAACGGCGGGTCGGCCCACGTTTACGAGATGGCGTGGCGGTCGCCCCTGTACGGCGGCCGGCTCGGAGCGTGCCACGCGCTCGAGATCGGGTTCGTTTTCGACAACCTGGACGCCGATTGGACCGACAGGCTCGCTGGGCCCAACCCGCCCCAGTCAATCGCCGATGAGATGCATCGCGCATGGGTCGCCTTCGCCCGCACCGGCGACCCGGGATGGGAGAGCTACGACGCCGGCCGCAGGACAGTGATGCGCTTCGATTCGACCTCGGGCGCAGTCGACGACCCCGAGAGCGGAGAGCGTCTGCTCTGGGAGGGAATCCGCTAAGCCCGCGGTCGCGTTTACGATCTCGACCCATGGCCCATGGACACGACGTCGACCGCTTCAATCGCTGGGCGAAGGATTACGACCAGCACTGGATGCAGCGCATCATCTTCGAGCCGGTGCAGGAGACGGTCCTGAGCCTTGCAAAACAGCAGGTTTCCAACCCGGGCGCGATCCTCGACGTCGGATGTGGAACGGGAAAACTCCTCGGATTGGCTCAGAGTCGGTTCCCCGGGGCAAAGCTGGAAGGCGTCGACGCCGCGATCGAGATGGTGAGGCACGCGCAAGCGTCGAACCTCGCGGGAACGATCCATTTCCAGCAGGCGGTGGCTGAAGAGCTACCCTTCCCGAACGCCTCTTTTGACCTCGTGTTCAGCACCATGACGTTTCACCACTGGCACGATCAGGGCCGGGGAATCGCCGAGGTCGCGAGAGTGTTGAAGCCAGGCGGTCGATGGCTGCTCGCCGAGTTCGTAGCGTCCGGCTTCATGGGGCTCGTTCGGAGCGTCCTGAGGCTGCATCAATTCCCTCAGCGCGATGACCTGCGTCGCACGCTCCTGGGTTCAGGGCTGAAGGTGGTCGCAGAACTGCCGGCCCCAGTCCGGGGCCGCCAGATCATCGTGATGGCGATCGCCGCGACGCGAACGTGAGCGCCAGGGTCAGGCCGGACCGTCGTACAAGGGTGGCCTGGGCGGCGTACATCTCAAGGTGAGGTAGTGTCCATCAGGGCATGGCTGTACGAAGAACCGCGACGACCCCCTTCAGTCATGGCGACGGGCCCATCGACGATTGCCTTTCGATCCGGAGTGGCGTCCTGTTCATCGAAGGCTGCGACTCAACCAAACTCGCGGCGCGCTTCGGCACGCCGCTCTACGTCATGTCAGAGGATCAGGTCAGGCGGAATGTCAGAACATTCCAGGCTGAGTTCCAGCGCGGCTGGCCCGACGGACCCGTCGTCGTCATGCCCTCCATCAAGGCGAATTACGGGCTCGCCCTCCGCCGGATCCTCACCGAGGAGGGTGCCGGCTGCGACACGTTCGGGCCGGGTGAGCTGCATGCCGCCCTGTCGACGGGCGTGCCACCGGATCTGATCTCGTTCAACGGCAGCTCGAAGACCGAGGCGCTCCTCGTCCGCGCCGTCACCGCGGGAGCGCGAATCACCCTCGACTCGGCTCGCGAGGTTGACCTCGTGATCGCGGCAGCCGAGCGAGCAGGCAGGACGGCGAAAGTTCGGCTGAGGGTGAGGCCTGACTTCGACATCGAAGCCCGGTCGGATTTCTACTCCGGGCCCGTCTCGTTGCGCACCGCCTCCCAGATGTACAAGCCGGGCATCCCGACCGAGGAGCTGGCCGGGGCCGCTCGCCGCCTTCTCGACGCGAAAGGTGTCGAGCTCACAGGGGTGATGATGCACGCGGGCCGCCACACGACCAACCTCCGCGTCTGGGGCCGCATGATGCAGAGCTTCGTCGAGGTCATCGGCCGGCTGCGCCAGGAATCGGGCGGCTGGAAGCCCCGTGAGATCGACATCGGGGGTGGGTTCGCCGTGCCCCGGGATCCACTCGGGCGAAGCGACCGGCGGCGAGTCGCGGCGCCTCACGCCCCATCGATCGCGGAGTACGCGCAGGCCATTACCCGAGCACTGCGCGAAGGGCTGACACGCATTGGTATTTCAACTGCAATCAGGCTCGAGGTCGAGCCCGGACGCAGCATCTATGGCGACGCTGGGATCCACCTCGCCTCCGTCACGAACATCAAGCATCAAACCGCGCCGGTGAACCACACGTGGGTTGAGACCGACACGTCCGACTCCTTTCTGCCGGATGTGAACCTGGAGCGCAACCGGTGGACTGTGTGCATCGCGGGCCGAGCCGCGCAGCGCGCCACCGCCACCGCGGACGTGGTGGGCATCTCCTGCAATTTCGACGTCATCGTTCCAGACGCGAACCTGCCGGAAGTCCGCGTCGGGGACGTGCTCGCGTTCATCGACACCGGCGCCTACCAGGACGCCAACGCTACGAACTTCAACGCAATGCCTCGACCGGCGACGGTGCTCGTGACAGGCGATCAAGCTGAGATCGTCAAACGTGCGGAGAGCATCAAGGATGTGTTCGCGCGCGATGTCATCCCCGAGCGACTTGCGTTGAGATGACCATCAGCCGGATCGACCACGTCGGCGTAACCGTGTCCGACATGGACCGCGCGCTGGCCTTTTATGGGGACCTGCTCGGGCTGCGTGTGATCGCAGACGCAACCGTGGCTGGACCCGAGGTGGCCGAGCTGCTTGGACTCGAGGTCCCCGTGCAGCTCCGTATCGCTGACCTCGACTCGGGCGACGGGCGGATCGTCGAGCTGCTCCAGTACCTTCAACCCAGGGGCAGGCGCATCGCCTACGAAAGCTCTGATGTGGCGACGGCTCACATTGCATTCACGGTGGACGACCTTGCCGCGGTTCGCGAACGACTTTCAAACGCAGGCGCCACCATCGTTTCGCACCGGCCGATCACGATCAGCGAGCCCGGCGGGTCGTTTGACGGAGCGATCTGCCTGTACGTTCGCGACCCGGACGGTGCCATCCTGGAACTGGTCCAGCGGCCCTCTGAGCGATAGGGACGACCGCCGATTCTTCTACAGCGAGGCCCCCTGGAGAAAGCCCGCAATCTGTTCGCGAAGCGCTTTCGTGTCAAACGGTTTGGTGATGTGTCCAATGCACCCCGCGTCGAGGCTGAGCTTTCGATCGCCAACCATGGCGTGCGCCGTGAGAGCGACTATCAGCATCGATGCGTTTGCGGGATCCGACTTGAGCTGTCGTGTCAGGGAAAGACCGTCTTGACCGGGAAGCGAAATGTCCATAAGGATGAGGTCGGGATGCACAAGCTCGATGCTGGTCAATGCCTCTGGTGCAGAGGATGCGAAGCGCACCTCATAGCCGCCGCCCTGAAGCATCGCGCCCACCAGCAGCTGGTTTGCCGGGTTGTCTTCAACCACCAAGATCACCACCGGCCGTACAGCCCGGGATATCACGCGGCGCGCCCTTCGGTGACAAAAGCACGTAACCAAGCGACAAGTTCAGACCCTGCAAACGAGTTGCGTTCGAAGACGGCCGCAACACAACCATTCAGGGCCGCCTTGTCGCCACTGGTAAGTTTCTTGGAGGTCAACACCATGATCGGGATAGACCGCGTTGCAGCTTCGGTTCGAAGCGACTCAACAACGTCGAAACCGGTCAGGTCGGGCATCATGAGGTCGAGAAGAATTAGTTGAGGTTGCTGAGCCCGGGCGATATCAATACCTTCCTTGCCACCGGACGCCCGAAGCACTTTGTAACCCTCAGGCTCCAGCAAGGCCTGGAGCAGATCGAGGTTGGCCGGTTCGTCGTCGACCAAAAGGATACGAACCTCGCCGTGCTGGACCTTGGTGGTGAACCGATACCTGTCTAACCGCGAGAGGAGAGCGTTCCTATCCACCGGTTTGACGAAGTAGTCGAGCGCGCCCAACGCCCTGCCCAGTGCAGGATTATCGACCACGCTGACGACGACTACCGGAATATTCCGGGTCAGCTCGTCTCCTTTGAGCCGCGTGAGGACTTCCCAGCCATCAATCTCAGGCAAGAGGATGTCCAGGGTGATCGCGACCGGAACCAGGTCTCGGGCCATGGCCAGAGCTTCTGTGCCTGTGCGCGCGATGCTCATGCGGAATCCGCCTGCCTCAAGGTGCCGTGCAAGAATCTCGGCGGCCTCCGGGTTGTCCTCAACGACGAGTATCAACGGACGATCCACAGCGGCGACCGAGATTCGGTCAACCTCTTCAGCCGGCAGCACGATTGATCTCTTAGCTTCGACTGGCAACCGGAGGGTGAACGTGCTGCCCTTTGCGGGCACGCTATCGACTTTCACCTCGCCGCCGTGGAGCTCTGCAAACCTCTTGGTCAAAGCCAACCCAAGACCGGTTCCCTCTTGCTGCCTTCCATGCCCCGCATCGAGCTGCTGGAACTCTATGAACAGCCTGTCCAGGTCAGTTCCGGCGATGCCAATCCCGGTATCTGTTACCGCGATCTCGATCCACGATTCGACCTGACGAGTCTCGATCGCCACACGGCCTCCGTCCGGAGTGAATTTGATGGCGTTGGAGACGAGATTGAGCAGCATCTGCTTCAGCTTTGTCGGGTCCGCGACCAGGTGAAGGCGATGACCTGAGTTGGTTTCGATGGAAATGTTCTTGGTCTTCGCCAGGGGCTCTACAGTCGACAACACGAGGCTGACACTCTCAGCGAGATCGACTGGCTCCGTGTGGAGCTCCATCTGACCAGCTTCGATTTTTGAAAGGTCGAGGATGTCATTGATGAGGTCAAGCAGGTGTTGCCCACTGGTGTGAATCTGTTCAAGAAAGCGGTGTCCTGTGACGGCGTCAAAGCGACCTGCGTCGTCGTCTCGAAGCAGCTCTGAGAATCCGAGGATCGAGTTGAGCGGGGTCCGCAGCTCGTGGCTCATGTTGGCCAGGAACATGCTCTTGTGCCGGTTCGCCTCCAACAGTTCGTTGTTTAGATTGCGAAGATCTTCGAACAGGCGCGCAACCTGGATCGCCGAAGCCATCGGGGCTGCGATCAGTTGGGCGCGCACGAGGTCTGGCTGGCGAAATGGCAACCCGCCGGAATGACGGGCGGCAGTGAGTGTCCCAACCACCACCCCACCACTCACCATCGGCAGTGTCATCACGGGGCCGAGATCATCCGTCGTGGCCCAACTCTGGATATCTTTTGACCACCCTGCGTCGCGCAGGTCTCCGATCAAGGGCTGGCCTGTGCGCAAGACTTCGGAGGCCGGCGAATGCTCGGGGAGGAGGGAGCGCTCCGGGCTGTCGATTCGCCGCTGGTCGACGCCCTTGAGGATGAATACCAGGCCGCTGTCAAGGGAGGCCGCAACCTCGGCCGCTTCCAGGGCGTCGGCCGCTTGCCGGAGACCCAGGGTCATCAGATCGTTGAGCTCGGTCCTGGCGCCGACTTCACCCACGGCTCGGGCGAATTCGAGCCGCTCCCGAGTTGCTTGCTCCCAGGCCGAAAGCGACTTGGCAAGCTGCCCGATCTCATCCGATCGAGTGGTGGATGGGATCGTCACCGGCTCACCTGCAGCCAGGCCGTTGGCGGCCGACACAAGCTGGCGCACGGGGTGCAGGGTTGATCGAAATACAACGCCGGCAAGGAACGCGATCAGCGCCAGGATCGAAATGGTTCCGACGAGTGAGGCTGCGTTTCCGCCAATGGCCAGGTTCCCGGCCGCCGCCAAGTCCTGCTGCACCGTCACATCGAGCGAGCTGCTCAGGTCTGACTCGGCCGTTCGAAAGGCGTCGAAGAGGCGCTTCCCGCTCTGATCGGTAGCGGAATTGTTGCTCGGACCAGATGAGGCGACCGCAACCAGACGCGTGGTGGCGAACGCCTGCCAGCTGCTCGCTGCCGCCTCCATGGCGACCAATTTGGCCCGCGTGTGAAAATCGGCGGTCGCGGTGTCCAGGAAATGCCGGGCCGCAGTTGTCTGCGAGGTCCCCAATTGGTATGGCTGGAGGTACTGGCTGTCACCGGTGAGCTCGAAGCCGCGCTCACCGGTCTCCTGGTTCAAGAGGCCGATCGCGAACTGCTTCTCGTAGGTCTCAAAGAGCTGGGCGGACTGTGCGCGCGCCTGGGCACCGTTGCCCTGACTCTGGATGATGGCGACGGCGGCGTTCCTCACCAGTACGGCGCCGACCAGCACGGCCAGGAAGACGGTGGCTTGCTTCTGCAGGCTCACAGGCCAGACCAGTACTCGGTTGGCTGAGATCGACGCTGGCAGCGGAACATGGGGAGTTGAGAGCCGGGCATGAGTAAGAGAGTGTCGAGAGTCCCCATGTGACCTGTCTACGGGACTCGTGTCGCAAAGTCGCCCGTAGGCGACATGGCCGCAGGGCCATTCAAAAGCATGGCCCAGGCACTCGAGGTCCGGCGCCGGCCAGCGGGAACCTGGGCGCCGGATCTGGCCCGAGGGGCGGCCTTGCGGTAGCCCTTTGCCCCTGGTGTGCTAGCCGCAGCTCACGTTGAAGTGACTGCCCCTTAGCAGAATCTGACCCGTGATCGGGTCGAAGTAGTGGCTTGACGGTGGACTGAAGCTAGGCGTTGCCGCCGGCCCGGGGGCTACGGCCCGGCTGCCGCTGTTGGTCGAACATTTCCTTTATCTCGCGGAGGCTGGGGGCGTCCTCCGGCTTCTTGTCCGCGGTTCGGAATGAGACGATCCGTGGGAAGCGCAGAGCGAACTCGGCCGTGTGACGCGGGCTCGACGTGATCTCGTCGGCCAGGATCTCCACGGCAAGCAGGCGCGGTAGACCTCCGACAGGATGCGAACCAGCTCGTTCCGTTTGGTCGTGGCCTCCATCTCGTCCAGGCTCGCGGCCAGCTCACTGAACTTCATTCCAGGTCACCTTAGTCAGTTGGCTGCATCACCGGCTCAGGGTTCGGCCGTAAGCGCTCCGGGGCCCTGGGCCGGGCGAACCCGGCCCAGGGAGCACTAGCTACGCGCAGGCTGGCGGGGCGGATTCGATCCTGAACGGGCTTCCGGCCGGCACGACGAGAGTTGCGTACACAACGGCCTTATCAGTACCGCTCTCATTGCTGACCATGAACGGCTCGGTTCCGCTCTCGACAAAAGACTGGTGCGGGCCGTACGTCGCGGTCTGGCAGCTCGCATCGTGCGTGGTGACCTGACCTGACTCGACCACGACGATCACGACGCCCGGGTGGAAATGCCAGCCCGAGGTGCCGCCCGGCAGGAAGCTGATCGTCTGCACGAGGACATCCGTCGGATCCTTGGTCTGGAACTTGACCCGATCCTGGTTCACCTGGACGCTGTCGGAGAGGGTGGCGCGGTGGCCCAAGATCGTGGTAGTGATCAAGGTTCCCGAGTTGGCGAGCGCGATCGTCGCGCCAGTCGCCGCCACGACTGTGATCGCGCCGAGGACGAGGACGAGCTTGCGGTAGAGCTTCATTGCGTTCTCCTATCTGGTTTTGATCAGACGTTGGTGGTCAGCTGCGCGCCGTCGGCAAGGATGAAGGTGGCGACGACGATCAGCTCGGTGCTTCCCCGGTTGAATGCCTGGAGGGTCTGGCCCGGAAGTTCGGTGAAGCTGTCGCCTGCGTTGTATGTCTTCTCGACGCCATCCGTGTTCAACGTGACCTGGCCCTGGAGCACAGTGATCACGCCCGAGCCTCCGTGGCGGTGCTTGAGGGTTTGAGCGCCGGGGGCGAAGTCGAGGACCTGCTGGATCAGGCTGTAGCCGCCGTTGATGCTCGGCGAGGCGAGGGTGTAGGTGTAGAGGGTTTTGTTGGGCGTCGCAGGGGCGGGCTGCCCTGCAACCGGAGCTGTCGGCTTCGCGCCGTGCAGCACTGGGAACGCGACCGCGACCATCGCATCCCCGGACCCCATGTTGACCGCCTGAACGGATTCGTTGAGGGGCTCGACAAGCGCCTCCCCAGCCGACGCCTGCTTGTCGCCGGAGGCCATCTTGATGGTGACCTGGCCCTGCAGCACCGTGCCCAGGTTGGGCGACGTGTGCTTGTGAACGACGCTCGCCGCCCCCGGGGCGAAGGACAGGATCGACTGGATGAGGTCGATCGGCGCGACGGCGGTCTGTCCGGGCAGAGCGTTCCGGTACTTGGTCACCGGCCCGGGCGGCGTCGACGGTTTCGCCGCGACATTGACGCTTGCTGTTCCGCCGCACGCCGCCATCAGCGCCGCGGCGACGAGCAGTACGGTGAGTCTCTTCAACTCGCGATTCCTCCTAACCCTGAGTCGCCGTGCCCACGGCCCGGCTATTGACCTGGAGGCTAGGCAGGCGACGGGCCGCCGTCATTCGTAGAAATACCGGGATCGGTACCTGACTTCGGTACCGGTTTCTCAGATCGCGTTGCTATGCTCCGTCGCGAATCCTGTGGTGCCGCCCAGTCTCACCCGCCGCGAGCAAGAGGTGGCAACCCTTGTCGGTCAGGGGCTGACGAACCGGGAGATCGCCGCCAAGCTGTTCATCTCCGAGCGCACGGCGGAGAGCCACGTCGAGCAGATCCGGGGCAAGCTCGGGTTCCGTTCCCGAACCCAGATCGCAGTCTGGGTGGCCGCGGGCTCGGCCGGCGCCGCCGGCCCCGTATCCAGCCTGCCCGCGGCCGGCCCTCCGCTGCCGTCCGCCGGCGGCCGAGCTCTACCTCGCCCGCCGAGACGTCTCGCCCTCGCGGCCGGCGCGGTCGTGATCGGCGCAGCGCTCTTGGGAGGGCTCGAGGTCGCTTACAACTCGCTGTCGTCAACCAAAGCTGGTGGACCGCCAACGGTAGTCGTGGCGGGCACGGGCGAGCGGGCCTTTTCAGGCGACGGTCGCCCAGCCTCTGCATCGCCACTCGTGCGTCCGCTTGCGCTCGCGGTCGGCCCGGCCGGCGCGATCTACATCGCCGAGGGAAACCGGATTCGCGAGGTCACGAAGGACGGGCGTATCTCCACATTCGCGGGCACGGGGGTGGCCGGATTCAGCGGTGACAGTGGCCCAGCCGCGCAGGCACAGCTCAACACCCCCCAGGGCCTGGCCGTGGACAGCGCGGGCAACGTCTACATCGCGGATACGCTCAACAACCGGGTCCGGCGCGTCGATGCGGATGGCACGATCACGACAGTCGCGGGCGTAGGCGCAGCCGGCTACGTGGGCGACGGAAAGCCCGGTCCAGAGGCCCAGTTGAATTTGCCCACGGGCCTTGCCATCGGATCCAGCGACACGGTCTTCATCTCCGACACAGGCAACAACGTGATCCGTCAGCTGGGGCTGGATGGCGCGATCCACACCGTGGCCGGGACCGGTGAAGCCGGATACCGTGGTGATGCGGGGTCTGCGCTCGACGCGGTCCTCCACGCCCCGGGCGGCCTCGCTTTTGACAGCGAAGGCAACCTCTACTTCGCCGACACCTTGAACCAACGCGTGCGCCGCATCGACGTCAATAAGCAGATCGAGACGGTGGCGGGCACCGGCGTGGCCGGCTACCTCGGCGACGGGCGTCCTGCCATCTTCGCGCAGTTGAACCTCGCCACCAATCCTCTCGAAGGAATGGGCCAAAGCCTGGCGGTGGATTCGCAAGGAGATGTCTTCATCGCAGACGCACTGAACCACCGGGTCAGGCGGCTTGACGTGACGGGAATGATCAGCACGATCGCGCAGATGAAGACGCCGCTTGGTGTGGCGGTAGACGCGCAGGGGCTCGTCTACGTCGCCGATGGCGACGACAACCGCGTGAGCCGCCTCGGGTGATCACGCGACCGGTGGTTGCTGGAGCGGCACCTCAAAGTCTTTTCCTACCGCGGTGGTGACGAATTCGAGGAACACCGCTTGACCCGGCCCGGCATTGAGCTCCTGAAGTGCGACGTCCGGCATGTAGGCGGCACCCTGGCCGGCGCCCAGAGTGACCGGTGGCTCGTGGGCGCTCTTGATCGTCACCGAGCCGGCGAGCACATAGAAGGCGGAGAGGCCGCCGAATCGATGTGCTCCGGGTGTCCCGAGCTTCGCGAGCGTGACCTGGCGGAGCACCTGTGAGTAGGTCACCTGCGGCAGAGAATCGCGAACGATGTCAGCGCTTTCAAAGGTGGCCTGCGCGATTGGATCGACCAGCGGTTGGCCTCGGGCTGAGCTTGGCCAGATGGCGATCGAATACCACACGCTGGGGTCCGGCCCGGGGTTGAGGTGGGTGTGGGCCACGCTCTGATGAAACGCCGCCTGCCCTGCCGCCAGGTCGATCGGAGGCTGGCCGGCGAGCGTCAAGCGGTGTACGCCGGTCTCGACATAGACGACGCTGGGGACATGTTGCTTCGAGTTGATGACTTTGCCGGGTGGCGACGCGAAGCGAATTATCCGAATGTAGACAGGACCAGTCGGCAGGCTGCCGAGCTGAGCGGCATCGAGCGTCTTGACGGTTGCACCGCGGGCGAGCGCGGCGGAGTTGGAAGCAACGGTGGCCGAGCCCCCGCACGCAGAAAGGGCAAAAGCGATCCCCAGCAACGCGGTCAGCTTTGTCTTCACGGCACCTGTGCGGGTAACCCTAGCGTAGGCACCTGGTGTCGATCCCGAGGCGACACGCTCAGCACAACGATCATAAATAAGGTCCTGTCGGGGATCCGAGACCTCTCCGGCTCCGTCATCTCTTCCATCAGTCGTGAAGTTGCCATGAGGTCCCCAGGACTCTAGGCTGCACGGCGGGGCATGGCAAGAGTCACCGACGATATTCACTGGGACAGGCAGTTCCCGAGCTCGTCATGGTTCGACGTGCGCGAGCTCGAGCCGGGCGTGCACCTGGTGGGTGAGCCGGGACACGTGAACTCGTTTCTCGTTCAGGGCGAGAAGTCAGCCGTGCTGGTGGACACCGGCCTGGGCGTCGCGGACATCCGGGCGGTGGCCAGGGAGCTGACCGAAAAGCCGCTGCTGGTGGTGAACTCGCACTATCACTTCGACCACACGG
>DATBZR010000133.1:0-2651 GCA_036513095.1 Candidatus Dormiibacterota bacterium
ATGCCCTGTGTTCATTGCATCGAGCAGGTCGAGAGCCTCGCCGCCTCGGACCTCGCCGATGATGATGCGGTCGGGAGACATTCTCAGGGACTCGTGGACGAGCATCTGGATGGTGATGGCTCCGCGCCCTTCGGTATTGGCAGGCCGTCCCTCCAGAGCGATGCAATCGGGCAGCTCGCGCCACAGATGCAGCTCGGCCTGGTCTTCGATCGTCACCACCCGCTCGTCGGGCCCGATCAGCCGCGCCAGAACGCGCATGAAGGTCGTTTTTCCTGCCCCCGCTCCCCCTGAGACCAGGATGTTCAGACGAGCGGCCACAGCGGCCTCGAGAAACTCGATCAACTGGCCAGGTAGGAACCCGGCTGCGGCGAGCGCGGTGAGGTCGGCAAATCGGGCGGGTGGATGCTTGCGGATCGTCACGCTCATCGGACGTGCCGGAGGTGACAGCGCGGCATGCAGGCGGCTGCCTTCGGGAAGAGTCATCGTCACGGTTGGACTCGCCCGGTCGAGCCGGGCGCTCGAGGTTCCGTCCGTGTACCAGTGAACGAGCTCGATCAGTGCGTCTTCGTCGTCGAACGGAGGGGCCACTGCTTGGCGCCGCCCTGACCTGAACACGAAGCAGGCCTCGGTTCCGTTGATCCTCACCTCCTCGACGTCCGGGTCGGCCAGATGCTCTGCGAGCGGGCCGAGCGGCGTCACCGCGGCGAAGACTCGCCGCCATGCCTCCTGTGACTGCACGCTGTCGAGGCCGGGTTCCTCTGCGACGAGGCGACCGACGAGCTGATAGATCCAATCCTGGTCTTCGACGCGCAGGCGCGGTCGATCGCGCCGCGCCAGCTCGGCCGCGAGCTCAGCCTCGACGCGAGCACGGATGCCAGACTCGACAGCTGCCGCCGCATACGGCGCGTTCACGGTTGAGCCGCGACCGCCATCGCCTGCTCGGCGGTAGAGATGGCGGCTTCCGCGCCGTCGCCAGTCCCGGCGCCGGCGCCGGCGATGATCGCGGTGAGATGCAATCCGGCGGCCGCGTACACAAATGCCGGCGCCTGTCTAGACGACACCGCGACCACGAGTCCTCCGGCGACTGACGCCTGCACTTCGACGCCGAGTGCGAAGGGCGACACGGAGAGATGGTCGGGCTCACCGTTGACGACCATGAGGTCCACCCTGGATCCCGGAGGTGCTGGTGGCGCGTCCTTCACCGGCACGAAGACGAGCCGTCGATCGGCGATCGCCTCCGCTGAGGTATCACTCCGCTGGATGAGCTGGCCGGCGCCGAGGTCGTGCGTAGCGTGCAGACCGGCAGGCGTCATCCGGTCGGTGCCCTTGAACACCAGCGGAAGCCCGGCGGGATTCACCCGCACCAGCACGAGCGAGTCCGAGGAGAGCACTGCGCCGGCAGGAATGTCGCTAGCCGCGGCATACACCTCTACAGAGTTTCGCTCGGGATTGGCGAACACAAGCAGCGCCGCGCTGAGGCCGACGCCTGAGCCCAAAGCAAGCAGCGCAGTCAGCCAACGTCTCATCGCCGCTCGACCTTATGACTGCACGTGCTCAGTCACAACCCCGCCTGTTAAGAATATTGAGGCTGTAAATCTCCGCTTGACAATCTGATCGCAGCGGTTATGGTGCATCACATGGCTGTTGCGACGACCTCTGCGGGATCAGAAGCCGCCATCGAGACTCGCAGGAGGTCCCTGCTCGCCGAATCGGACGTCCTGCTCGATGACGTCGAGATGCTCCGTCTCCAGGACGAAACCGAAGCGCCACGTCAACTACGCGAGGCGATCCACGCGCTGCAGCTCCGCCTCGGCAGGCGCAATCCGCCAGTGCCGCCGGCCACCCTTCATGCGGCACACGACCTCGTGTTCGCGGTCCAGCAGCGATTGATGGCCGCCAACCCTGCGCATCCTCACCCCAACCGCCATGCAGGGAGACCGAGCGGCCAACCGGTCGTGAAAGTGGTCGCCGATGACCGCGTCTGGAAGGTCCTCACGCTGCCCTCTCCTCCGAACGCCGAGGGTGATGACGAGTGGCTCGAGCTCATCGATTCCACGGTCGAGCGAGCATGGGATCGCTGGTGCTATGCCCAGCACCACGCCGCGCGAGCGGCGCGCGAGCGTTTCAAGGCACCCGCCGCGGTGGCCGTCGCGCAGGCCGCTTGGGTCAACTATTGGGAATTGCTGATGGAGGCCGAGCGGATCAGCGAGCGCTTGCGCGGCCGGCTACGCGTAAGAACCCATGCAGCTCGTCGTACCGGACCGGCGAACCAGAGGCTCTGATCCGGGCGGCGAACAATTCCAGGAAGCGGCGCAGGCCCGCGTCGTCGAGCCGCGTCGCGGCCTCGATCACGCCCGCGGCGGCTTCGCGGTGACCCGGTTCGAGCACCTGGGCCAGCGTGTCGGCGAAGTCGGCCGGGAGACTGCTCATGGATTGGAGTGTAGGAGGCGGGCCTAGAATCGCAACGTGCAGCCGGTCGTGATCGGGGATGTGATGTGGGAGCCGAGCCCCGAGGTGATCTCGAAGAGCCGGCTCAAGCGATTCATGGATCAGCACGGCATCGAGACCTTCGCCGAGCTGCTCAAGCGCGCCGACGACGACATCGAGTGGTTCTGGGACGCGGCGATCAAGGACATCGATATCGCCTTCTA
>DATBZR010000134.1:0-5443 GCA_036513095.1 Candidatus Dormiibacterota bacterium
CAAGCGCGGCGCCTCGAGGCGGCACGGCCGCCACTGCGCGTTGCGCCCCTGCGTGATCAACCCCGCCCGCTGCAGCACCTTCAGGTGTTTCGAGACCCCCGGAAGGCTGAGGTCGAACGGCTGCGCCAGCTCCGTGACCGAAGCCTCACCCCTGGCGAGCCGGGCGAGGATCGCCCGCCGGGTGGGGTCGGCTAGGGCGCCGAAGGTGACGCTGAGCTGGTCGGCCGGGCTTATTTTGCTCATTGGCTAATTAACTAATCGGTAGAATACAAGGGACGCGTCGCGCCTGTCAAGCCCAGGAAATCACAGGTCAGGCGCGGTAGTGGAGGTGGACCACGCCGCCCCGGAATCGGTGCTCGTCCAACAGCCCGAGCTTCACTCGGACGTGGGCGGGCAGGGCCTGGGTGCCGCCCCCCACCAGGATCGGATGGAGGAACAGGTGGTATTCGTCGACCAACCCGGCCTCGATCGCCGCGGCCGCGAGGTGAGGACCGCCAACGCTGATGTCGCGCGCAGCTTCTGACTTCATCCTCCGGATCTCCTCGGGGTCGAAATCACGCTCGATCCGAGTGCGGGCACTGGATGCTTTGGCGAGCGTCCTCGAGTAGACGATCTTGTCGGCCCCCCGCCAGATCGCCGCGTAGTCCTGCGTGACGGCCGCCTGGCCGGCCAGGTCCATCGTCTCCCAGGCCACCATCACCTCGTACATCTGGCGCCCGTATAGATAGGTCCCGATCGAGCGCTCCTGGTCGTTGACGAAGGCGTGCACCTCCTCGCTCGGCTCAGCCCAGTCGAAGTTTCCGTCCACGTCGGCCACATAGCCGTCGAGCGATGTGATTACCGAGTAGATCAGCCTGGCCATGTTGTGTCGATTTTGACGGAACCTCAGTTCTAGTCGACAGGACTATAACTTCCTGATAAGGTAACAGTCGTGACGACCAAAACTCGTGATCAGGGAGTGCCGGCCGGCTACGACCCGTCGCAGTTTCCGGCATTCGCGGTAACTGTGGACATGGTGATCCTGACCATGTCCGACAACCGGCTCCACGTGCTGCTTGTCCGTCGTGGCGTGGCTCCTTTTCAGGGGATGTGGGCGATCCCGGGTGGCTTCAAGCGCCCCACCGAGACGCTGGACGAGGCCGCGAAGCGAGAGCTTGCGGAGGAGACGGGCGTCGACAGCGCGAGCTTGCTGACTCAGTTCGGCGCCTATGGCGACCCCGGGCGCGACCCCCGAATGAATGTGGTGACGGTCGCCTACCTCGCGGTGCTTCGCGATGTGGGCGCGGTCGCCGCGGGCACAGACGCTTCGGAGGCCTCTCTGATGCCGGTGTCCGAGGCGCTGAGCGGGAAGGTGCGGCTCGCGTTCGATCACGCGCGGATCGTGCTCGACGCGATCGAGCGAGTCCGTGTCGACCTCGAGCTCACAGGCATCGCAACTGCGTTCGTCGGACCAACGTTCACCCTGGCCGAGCTGCGGGCCGTGTACGAAGCGGTTTGGGGCGTGCAGCTCGACAGCGCGAACTTCCGGCGCAGCGTCGTCGCGGAGGACGGCTGGGTGATCCCGACCGGGCGCCGGGCGCGGCCCGGGGAGGCCGGCGGCAAGCCGGCTGAGCTATTTCGAGCCGGGCGGATGTGGAAGCACGGCGGACCGATCCGACGCTCGCAGTCAACTGAGAGAAGGAAGGGGGATTCATGAAAGCAGTTGTCTACGACACGTACGGGCCCCCGGACGTTCTGCGCATCGAAGAGGTCGAGCGACCGGTACCCAAAGAGGACGAGGTGCTCGTCAAGGTTTACGCCACGACCGTCACCCGCGCGGACGTCCACACCCGTGAAGCCAACCGAAGCAACGGCCGGGCGATGACTCTTCTCAGCCGCTTGATCTCGGGCGTCCGCGGGCCGAGGCAGCGGATCCTCGGCCGCGAGTTTGCGGGAGAGGTCGAAGCAGTGGGCGCGGCAGTCAGCCAGTTCGCGGTCGGTGACCGTGTCTTCGGACTTAGTGGGTTCACGTTCGGTGCACACGCAGAGTTCATGTGCATGCGCGAGAGCGCGCGAATCGCGCTCATGCCGGCCGGTATGAGCTTCGAGGAGGCTGCGCCAATCTGCGACGGAGCGCTCAATGCGCTCATGTGTCTGAAAGAGGCAGATCTCCGGAAGGGGCGCAGGATCCTCATTTACGGCGCGTCCGGGGCCATCGGCACCGCAGGGGTGCAGCTGGCCAGGTACTTCGGCGCCGACGTCAGCGCGGTGTGCGGCACGAAGAACCTCGAGCTCGTCAGATCCCTTGGAGCGGACAGGGTGATCGACTACACGCAGGAAGACTTCACCACGAACGGCCAAACCTACGACGTCATATTCGACGCGGTCGGCAAGCTGTCTTTCAGGCGCTGCCGCGGCTCCCTCGAGCCAGGCGGCATCTACCTGCCGACTGATGGGCCTGCAAACTTGATTTGGGCTCTGTGGCCCTCGCGCAAGGGAGCCAAGAGGGTGGTCTTCCAGATCCCGCCCCGTCAGCCGAAGAAGGACGTCCTCTTCCTCAAAGAGCTCATCGAGGCCGGGAAGTTCCGGCCGGTCATCGATCGCCGCTACCCGTTGGAGGACGTGATCGAGGCCACGAGGTACGTGGAAACTCAGCAGAAGACCGGGAACGTCGTCCTGACCGTCAACGGCGGCGCAGCTCGATGAAGAGGGCCGGCTAGCCGATCAGACCGACCGCCCGAAGACCGACCGCGATGATGCCCGCAGCCGTCACGCCGGCGCTCGCGACGCCTACCGACACGACCCCTAGAGCGACCACGCCGAGGCTCACGACTCCGACAGCAACCAGGCCGAACGCGACCGGGCCGATGGCCACCAACCCGACCGCGACAACTCCGACGGCGACGCGCCCGATGGCCACGACACCGACGACCCTGGTGTGACCTCGCGTTGAGATGACCACGACCGGGATCCCACGCCACTCGGCCTTCGACCTGAGTTCCAACTCATGACGCTTTACCGGTAGCAGTTACTCGGTGCCGCGGGAGGACCGCATCGCTTGTGCGTGCCGCTCCCGCTTTGCACCCCATTTAAGGGGATTGGGTTCACCCAACCGCGAACGCCTCCGTCCGGCATCCTCGCTCTATCCGGCTGCTACCCTGCCCGCGATGTCGCTCGGCTCGAACGCGTTGGCCGGCCGGCAGAATTCCCACCTTGCACCTGCGCTTCTGTATGGAGGTGCAGCTGTAGGCATCATCGCGCTACACCTTGCAACCAACGGAACCCTCGGTTTCCACACCGACGAGCTCTACTACCTCGCCTGCGGCCGCCATCCGGCGCTCGGGTATGTCGACTTCCCACCACTCGTCCCGTTGCTGGCGCGCCTGGAAACCGGACTGCTGGGGGTGAGTCCCTGGACCCTACGCGTGCTCCCATCGCTGTTGGGTGGTTTTCTGGTTGCCCTATCAGGCGCCTATGTTCGCCGGCTTGGCGGCTCGCTGCGCCTCCAGGGAATTGCATTGCTCTCGGCCATTGCGGCGCCATTCTTGCTCGGTTCGAACTGGGTGTTCCAGACGGTGACCTTCGACCAGGTGACCTGGATGGTCGCCATGTACTGGTTCCTCTGCCTCGTCATAGACCGGCGGCCTCGGTACTGGATCTACCTGGGCGTCACGCTCGGGATCGGGCTCGAGGTGAAGTACACCATCGCCGGCCTCATCGCGGGTCTTGTCGTCGCCGTCCTCCTGACCCCGGCGTTGCGGATGGAGCTGCGGACGAAATACCCATGGATCGCACTCGCGATCGCACTTTTCATCTGGGCGCCGAATCTCGCCTGGCAGGTCGTCGAGGGCTTCCCCACTCTCATCTATCTCGCCAACCATTCTGCGAGCGGCGGTGGCCCCGTCGCCTACCTCATCCAGTTCGGCGTCTACTTCTTCTTTCTTCTTCCCCTGTGGCTGTTCGGCATGATTTCCCTGTTCCGCAGCCGGCTGCTGCGCCCGATCGGGATTGCCAGCGCCGTTCCGCTTCTCCTCTTCCTCTTCGTGGGCAAGTCCTACTACGCGGCCGGGACCATTCCGATCGCGCTGGCTCAAGGGCTCATGGCAATCTCCCGCATCAAGCGCCCAAAGCTTCGGTCCGGCCTTCAGGTCGCTGTCGTCGTCGCGAGCGTGCTGGAGTTTGTCGTGTTCTTCTTCCTCGTCGTCCCAGTCACCCCTCCCGATCGCATTCACGCCACCCGCCTCGACACCGTGAATGAGGTGTTTGCTGACAGCGTGGGGTGGGTTGACGTCGCGAACCAGGTATCGACGATCTATCGCGATCTCCCGGCATCGGAGCGAAGCAATACGGTCATCATCGCCGCCTACTACGGCGTTCCAGGCGCGCTCGACGTGTATGGCAATCCAAACGAGCTTCCCGATGCCATCAGTCCGCAGTTGAGTGACTGGTACTGGTTGCCCAACAAGCTCACGGCAACCGATGCGCTCATGGTGGACTACAAACCTTCTGATGTTGAGTGGATGTGCAATTCGCCAACGCTCATCACCCACCTCACCGTGCCCTACCAGGTCGCAGGACTGGAGCAGGGCGCTCCGGTCACCTTCTGCCAACTCAAGGCTCCGATCTCAACGATCTGGGGAAAGCTTCGCAACTTCTCTTGATCGGTAGGTTGCGCTGAGGCGGTGAGGCTTTCCTTTGTCGGTCACACGATCGCATCGGTTCTCTTTGTCTCGACCGTCGCCATCTCATCGACCCTGAGGGCGATCGAGCTCGCGTTGGAGAAGTCCGAAAGAGTGATGATCGAACGCGACCAGACGCGCCAGCTCGACTTTCGTGGAGGTGGAGCGAAGAATCCGGACCGCGACCACCGCCGCCTCAGCTTCGGGAAAACCAAACGCACCGGTCGAGATCGCTGGGAAAGCCAGCGACTTCGCCCCCAGCTCGTCGGCCACCTCCAGGACGCGCCGATAACACGATGCAAGCGACTCCTCCTCCCCTCTCGACCCGCCGAACCAGACAGGTCCCACGGTGTGGACGACCCATCGAGCCTTCAGATCAAAGCCCGGAGTGGCTTTCGCGTCGCCGGTCTCGCAGCCACCGAGCACACGGCAGGCGGCCAACAGCCGGGGACCGGCCGCACGATGTATCGCACCGTCGACTCCCCCGCCGCCTAGAAGGGTGTGGTTGGCCGCGTTGACGATGGCGTCGATGTTTTGATCGACGATATCGCCCAGCACGACTTCAAGCTCCACTGAGCCACCAATTGTCAGCGAGTACCGGTGACGGTGAAACTCCCTTCAACGAGGACAAGGCACCGCACCGAGCGACACTTGACCAGCTAACCTTCCAGCGGGCGATGAGGCTCGCCTGCTGAAACCGCCGGCGCCGTGCCGGCTGATGGCCTCTACCACCAATTTCGTGGTAGTGGCACGCATCCGGCCCTCCACGAGCATCAAGGAGTGTA